>JAHIFQ010000004.1 GCA_018900835.1 Patescibacteria group bacterium | reverse complement strand
TCTTCTAATTTTGAATTTTGAATTGTGGTTTTGGCTTTTGGGTTTTGGGTTTTGGGTTTTGTTGCAAGAGTAACAACTCTCGCAACAAGATTCCCCAATCCCTTCGCCAAATCCGCATTATATCTTTCTTCAAATTTTTCAATAGTAAAATCGCTGTCATCAAAAGGAGACGCCTCTCTTAAAAAGAAATATCTCGCCACATCTATTCCATATTTTCCTACTAATTCTTTTGGGTCAACAATATTTCCCAAACTTTTAGACATTTTCTGCCCTCCCACAGCGACATAGCCGTGGACAAATAGAATATTAGGCAGCGATAACCCAGCTGACAAAAGGGCTGCAGGCCAGTAAAGGGCATGAAAAATTAAAATCCCTTTTCCAATAACATGAATTTTATTGTTATTTTCCTGCCACCATTGCTGGAAATTTTTATCATCAATCCCATATCCTAAAGCACTGATGTAGTTTATAACCGCGTCAAACCAACACCAAATTTTCTGTGTCTGGTCGTCGGGCACAGAGATGCCCCAATTTCGCGCCCTTTCAGACGAGCGGGAAATACAAATATCTTCAAGCCCCTTATTAATAAAGCCCAATACTTCATTTTTGCGGGTTTGCGGAACAACTTCTAATATATCTTTTTCTATTAAGCCCTTAAGCTGTTCTTCATATTTAGAAAGCTTAAAAAAATAATTCTCTTCTTCTATAAGCTCTGGTCTTGTCTTGTGTTCCGGACACAATCCGTCAATTAGTTCTTCTTGTTTATAGAATCGTTCGCACCCTACGCAATAAAGACCCTTATACTTCTTTTTATAAATATCCTTTTTACACTCCTGCCATAATTTATAGACCGCCTTAATATGCCTTTCCTCAGTAGTTCTTATAAAATCATCAAAGGATAAATTGAGAATTTCTTTGAGCTCACGAAATTTTTCAGCATTATTTTTAGCAAACTCTTCAACTGATATTCCCGCTTCTTCGGCTGCCAGGGAAATTTTTAACCCATTCTCATCAGTGCCTGTTAAAAAGAAAACCTCGTCGCCCAAAATGCGATGATATCGCGCCAAAACATCTGCCTGTATTATTTCCAATGCAAACCCTATATGTGGAGCAGAATTAACATAAGGAAGCGCAGTTGAGATATAGAATTTTTTATTTTTCTTTTCCATTTCTTTTCACAATAACAACGAATTCTCCTTTTATCTTATCTTTTTCTATCTTTTCAATCACTTTGTCAATTCTTCCGCGATAAATTGTTTCAAACTTCTTGGTCAGCTCTCTGCCAACAATCGCCTCAATTTCAATGTCTAACTCTTGGAGTTGTTTGAGGGACTTTATAATCCTGTAGGGTGATTCGTAAAGAATTACCGGATATTTAGAATCAATAACTTCTTTAAAAAACTTATTTCTTCCTTTTTTCTGGGGCGGAAAACCAAGAAATAAAAACTTGTCCATAGAGATGCCTGCCACTGAAGCGATTGTTGCGAGCGCAGATGGTCCGGGTATTGGTATAATGCTCACTCTCTCACCCAGCGCTTGAGTTATTTCTTGTATCAACTTGTTCCCTGGGTCGGATATGCCAGGCGTGCCAGCATCGCTTATAAGAGCAATATTTTTGCCATTGTTTAATAATTCTATGATTGATTCTATTTTTGCTAATTTCGAATGTTGATGATAGCTTATCAATGGCTTTCTTATCTCGAAATGATTTAATAATTTTTGGCTCACCCTTGTGTCTTCGCATAAAATAAAATCAGCCCTTTTCAGCACTTCAAGGGCCCGGAAAGATATGTCTTGAAGATTCCCTATTGGAGTTGCAATAACAAAAAATTCTGGCATTTTAATTCACAATAACCGCTGTTCTATGGCCTCTTTTTTTTCAAGAAATCCTTGAATAATCTCAAAAAACATTCCCACTAAGGGGATGGCTAAAATCGCTCCCAAAAGTCCCCAGAGCTTAGCGCCAACTAATAAAGATATCAAAACAAGCGAAGGTGAAAGCCGTAAAAATCTTTTGCTTAAAATCGGCATAATGATATAGTTTTCTATCTCTTGCGCGACAAAGAATATGATGAGAAAAATAATTGCTTTTGGCAAACCAGCGATTGTTAAAATAAACAATGAAATAGCAGTCCCGCTCAAAAACGGACCAATTGTTAAAATTATATTAAAAACGCCGGCAAAAAGACCGAAAAAGGCGGCATACTTAATATTCAAAGCATAGCAAGCGATTCCTGTTGCCAGACCTATGAAAAAACAACAAATAATTCTCACACCAAACCAAGCAGCCACTTTTTTCTGGCTTCTCTGCCAAACAGTCAAAATTTTTGTTTTATAGCGGTGCGGGAAAACGAGCATTATTGCTTTTGCCAAGCCCTCTTCTTCAAGCGACAGAAAAAAAGCAATAGAAAAAATGACTATTGTAGTCACAATCCCTCCAAAGATTGCTCCAATGGCAGTGAATATATTGGATGAGGCGCTGGACAGGCCTCTGCCCAATGCTTCGGTGAATGACTGGAAGTTCTGCAATGCCTCTATTTTTAAACCGCTGAAATACGGGGATGCTTGGTCAAAATATGTCGGTAGGTTGACGCTAAAATGTTGTAATTCCGAAAAAAGCAAAGGAGCGAGGATGTATATAAACACTCCAAGAAAAACAAAGGTGCTCAAATAAATCAAGATTGCCGCCAGTACTCTTGGGATGCGAAATTTACGAAGAAAATTTATGGCTGGATTAAATAGAATAGAAATTACCAATGCAAAAATAAACCAAATAAGAATATCTCTTACCAAAAAAACAAAATAAATTACGGCTAATGCAGATATAATTTTTAAAATAGTTGCCCAGGAAATATCTAAAACACGGGAGCCATTAGTTCCACCCATGCTGTCTGAAATATAATCTATTTGCCCATCCTCGTTCATTGTGTCGCTTGTTTATTATATTAATATTAGAACTCTTTTAGTAAGTTTTCAAATATCTTTTTGTCTTTAAACGGACCGAGCAAGGCAAGGTTTAATTTCTCGGGCTGAAAAATATCTTGAGCGACTTCTAATATATCCTCTGGTTTAATTTTATCAATCTCTTTAAAAATTTGCTTTTGGCTCAAAATTTTATTTTGTAAAAGCTCCTGTGCTCCATAAAAAGAAGCTAATGCGTCAGACGCTTCCAATGAAAGCGCCATCTTGCCCTTGATATAATCCTTGGCTTTCTGGAGCTCTGCTTTTGACACGGTTTTTTCTTTCATATTCTTATATTCCCCCAGAATCGCCCTGATTGCCTTATCAACATTTTTATTATCCACTCCTGCTCTTGTTAAAAGGAATCCTGTGTTTGGGTCGCTCTCTGGCAAGGTGACAATATAATAAGCGAGTCCAAGTTTTTCCCGCACTTCTATAAACAAGCGGGAGCTCATCATCCCTCCCAACATTATAGCTAATAATTCCATAGCATATCTTTTTGGATGAAATAAGTTATACGCTCTGACTCCAAGGCAAAGGTGCGTTTGGTCGGTCTTTTTAAAATAAATCAATGAATTCGGTTTTTTCTGGCTTTCAATTACTTTCGGCTTGGGGCGGATTTTGCCTTTTGATAATTTAGAAAAATATTCCCTTATTTTTTTCTTTGCTTCCGGTGTGTCAAAATTCCCAGCTATACAGACCAATGAATTTAAAGTAGTATAATGGGTTCTCCAATAAGATAATAGTTCTTGTCTGGTAATTCCTCTTACGCTTGATTTTTCTCCTGCCACGCTCCATCCAGCTGGCTGGTCTCCATAAAGCAATTTCTTCCAGAGGTTCACGATATGCGCCATTGGATTATCATGATACATATTGATTTCCTCTACAATCACTCCTTTCTCTTTTCTCATTTCTTTTTCAGGCAAAATAGAATTTAAATAAATGTCTGCCACCCAATCCAGCGCCAAATCAAAATGAGACGCCTCCACTTTAGCGAAATACCCTGTGTATTCTTCGCTCGTAAAAGCGTTGTAACTCCCGCCCACCTTGTCCAGCGATTCAGCGACATCTGTGGAAGTAGGGCGTTTTTTTGTGCCCTTAAAAAGCATATGCTCTAAAAAATGAGAGATGCCATTTGTCTCTTTTGTTTCATTTTTGCTTCCTGTTTTTACCAAAAACAAAACCGTCACTGCTTGAGTGTTTTTATCCGGCACAGTAATTATTCTTAATCCGTTTTTTAAAACTGTTTTCTGATACATATGAGCAATAATTGAAATGATTGATTACCGCTATTTTACAATATCACACTTAGGCAAAACAAAGAATAAAGAAGCGCCAATTACGACGCTTCTTTATTCTTTGTTTCTTATTATCTATTCCTCATCTTCTGACTCTTTGTCTTCTCCGAGATCCTCTTCATCCTCTTCTAGAGATAGTCCTTCAACTTCCTCTTCTTCGGACTCATTATCCCAGTCGTCGAATAATAATTCGTCGTTAATCATTATTTTTATGGGCTCACTAATATCTTGAGAAAAATCTTTCTCTCTGATATTCTCAAGTCCAATATATTATCCGAATGATTATGAGAGACCAACCTCATAAAACCATTCTGAAAAAGATTATATTCTAACTAAAAAAGCTGTCAAGTGGACTTATCCAGAGGTGCCTAAAAAAAGAAACACGCGATGCGAGCCAAAACAAAAGGCACCTCAAGGGTGCCTTTTGTTTTATTTCTTTTTCTTTTTCTTTGCTGGCATTTGACCAACGGCCGTCTGGGGCAAAGAGAATAATATAATTATTCTCTACCTTGCTAAACCGTTTTCAATGAAAGGCGGTAAGGAGACCAACCCTTAATATCCCTTTCTATTATTAATAATAGATTACACACAATGCGTGTCAATAGAAAAAGTTATTAACAATTAAAAAAATATATTAATGAATCTCTAATTTTTTATTAAATCTTTTTTCTGTGAAAAAACGCACAAATAACGCGGATATTATGCCTATAATCATTCCACCCACAATGTCAGAAGGATAGTGAACCCCAGAGATAACACGGCTCATATTCATAAATATCGCTGCAATAAAAAAAGTTATACCCAATTTTTTATTGTAAAAATAAATCGCTGTTGCCATTGCGAAAAAAAATGCCGAATGCCCAGAGGGAAAAGAATATCCGTTAGAAAATATCAATTGATGAATACTATTAAAAATGAACGGCCTTGGACGATGATAAAAAAGACGAATAAGTCCTGTGATACAGACACGAGATACAATAATGGAGACAATAGTTGTCAAAAAAGCACGAATTTTTTCCTGCTTATTTTTCAAGCAATAAAAAAGAAAAATGAAAAATAAAACAACTAAAAAATATTGGATATATTGGGCGAAAAAAATAACAATAATATCAAAAACACGCGATTTGTCCGTCAACCCATTTAAGAAAAAAAATATATTTAAATCCAACGACATATGTTAATCGCATTATTTTTCTTTCACAGCACTCTCGCCTGCCAAAAAACCAGTGCTCCAGCATGACTGGAGATTGAATCCGCCAGTTGGTCCGTCTATATCAATAATTTCGCCGGCAAAATATAAATTGTCAATTATCTTTGACTTCATTGTTTGACTATCTATTTCTTTCAGACAAACCCCTCCCTTGGTGACTATCGCTGAATCAAATTCCAATAATCCCTCCACAGTCATTTCCAAATTTTTTAAAATTTTTGCCACGCGATGTCTTTCTTCTTTGGTTATACTGTTTACTTTTTTCTCTTGGTCTATTTTAGACATTTTCACTACAATGCCTATTAATTTACGAGGCAATAAATCATCTAAAGAATTTTTAAATGATTTATTCTGATATTTTTGAAAATCCCTTTTAATGCGTTCGTCTAATTTTATTGAATCCAATGCTGGTTTTAAATCAATGGCTATTTTTACTTTTCCATTTTTCAACAACTCCCCAACTTGCTTACTTATATCCAAGATAATCGGTCCGCTCAAGCCGAAATGAGTGAACAGGCATTCGCCAAATGCGCTACATTGTTTTTTATCATTCTGCCAAGCGCTTATTTCCACATTTTTCAAGCCCAACCCTTGAAGCTCCCACACCCAACTTTCCTTTATCTTTATCGGCACTAAGGCAGGGGATAACTCTTCAATTTTATGTTTCAAATCACTCGCCCATTTAAATCCATCGCCAGTTGAGCCGGTCAAAGAATACGATTTTCCTCCTGTGCAAAAAATATATTTTTTAGCAAAAATTTCGCTGTCCTTCAAAATTAATTTTTGAATTCTGTTTTTCCGTTGTTCAATTCCGATTACTTCCGAATTATAAGAGATTTTCACTCTTCCTTTTAGTAAATACTTAATCAACGATTTCAATATATCGTCTGCGTCATCGCTTTTCGGAAAGACCCTTTTTCCTCTTTCAATTTTTGTTTTTACTCCAAGTTTTTCAAAAAACTTAATAACTTTTTGCGGCCCAAAAACAAAAAAGGAATGGAATAAAAATTTTCCATTCTTGCCGTAATTTTCAACAAACTTATTCAAATTAAACTCGGCATTAGTAAAATTACATCTGCCTTTGCCGGTTAAAATCAACTTTCTGCCCGGCTTCTTGTTCTTTTCCAGCAAAATTACTTTTGCGCCAAGTTCTCCGGCCCTGCCTGCAGCAATCATCCCAGCCGGACCAGCGCCAATAACAGCCACATCAAAATCGTTTTCTCCTTTTGTCATTTTTTTCTTTTTATATAAATTTATCTTTCACTTTCTAATCGAGCTCTCAATAAAAAAATTGTTTCTGTTCGAAGTTTTGCCCGAGCCCAATCTTTCTGTGATTCGATAAGAGATTCGCCCAAGCCAACCAGAATATTCCGATTATCCATTTTCTCTAACTGTTCTGCGCACTTTTGTAGAAGTTCATTAAAAGGCAAACCAGACCTTTGTTCAATAATTTCTTTGTTCACCGGCCAGTTGTTCTTCAAGAAAAACCAGACATCATAAATATCGCGACTTGTTTTGCCAACTCGTTCATACATGGCCATGAGTTTATGGGCGAACATATCTTCCCTAACCATGACCAACATTGAAATGCCAAGCAGAGTTTTCAATTCATATCGTGAACCAAAATCTCGCCTATTTACCTCAATTTTAATATTCTGGGATTTTGTGTCATAAGAGATTATATTAATCAAATTGAAACGCTTAATCCGTGATTCAATAATTCTCCCATAGACAGTGGCGATTTTTTGGATTTTATCAAACACGGACTGCTCTTTACTTTCATCAAGTAAGTCAAAATCTAAATCAACCGAATAGCGATTCAATTCATAAAACAGGAGAGTAGCTGTGCCACCCTTAAACCCCAAATAAGGAGCAATCGACGTGTCAGAGTAAATGTCCTTCAAAATCTGAAGTAGTATATTTTTATGTTTTAAATAATCTAATGTCATGGTTGAATAAACTCGTCACAAGTATTTTATTTTGTGGCCTTATAATGTTCAAAATATTTTCCGACTTTTTTCTCCATCCTCTTATTGTTGTATATGGGCAAAATTTCAAATACCTTATCCCAATCCAACGCATCTAAATTATCAAAATGATAATCCTTGCTGACATATATCCTATCCAAAAAAGCGCGCTCTTTAGTCGCCGTAGCAATACCATCTTCGTGCTTGATGCCGATAATATTGCTCAACACATAATCTTTCATCCGAATAAAGGAAATTTTCTGGCTACCAACGCTAATTTCCCGAGTTATATAGGATGCGACGAAAATACTTTCATAGTATTGAAAATTTATTCCGGCGCGGGTCAATACCGTCTCGAAGCTAATGTATGCGGGAGTATAAATACGAGTTGCCAATTCAAAACGATTATAATCTTTGTCTTTGGCGTAGAGTCCGCGTCGAACCCTGATTAATTTACTGGCTCTGACATATTTATTTAATCGTCCAGTAATTATTTGCTCTCTTTCTTCTCCCCATAACAAAGCAACATCTTTGGTAGAAAAGATGGTCTTCTGAGAGCGTAACAAAACATCTAAATATTCGCCTTTAGTTGGTTTTTTATCCATATATGGACTGGAAATAGGCTTTAAGGTATTTTCCAGTTCAATTATATGATATCACAAACACCAAGTCAAGTCGAAAATGGAATGGAAAAAATAGTGTCATACGAAGAAAAAAATGTGAGAAAATGCAAAAGAAAAATGGTATAAAAATTAGAGTTGAAACCATTTTTCATTGACATTTTTCACTATCAGCAAATACCATTTTTTCATCAGCCATATCTTTGCTATCTGACTTAATCGTCTTAGTTTAATTTTTCAGAGAGGTATTCCAAGAGTTTGCCTATTTTCACTCTTTTTTGTTTCATTGTGTCCCTGTCGCGGACCGTGACATCATTATCATCCAATGTATCAAAATCAATGGTTACGCAGTAAAGCGTTCCTATTTCGTCCTGTCTGCGGTATCTCCTGCCAATAGAGCCGGACTCATCGTATTGTGCCATAAAATGTGGTTTCATAAGTTGGTATATTTCTTGAGCTTTTTTAGAAATATCCGGTTTATTTTTAACCAAAGGCAAAATCGCCACTTTAATCGGCGCTAATTTTTTATCAAGTTTCAAGATTATTTCCTCTTCTTTGGTCGCTTCTGTGGTTTTTGTCCTTCCGCCAGAAACCTCCTGATATGCTTCTGTAAAAAACGCCAACAAACTTCTTTCAACCCCAACTGATGTCTCAATTATATGAGGAATATATTCTTCTCCTGTTTCCGGGTCTTTATAGCTCAAGTTCTCGCCGCTATGTTTCTGGTGTTGGGACAAATCCCAATCTCCGCGGTTATGGATTCCTTCAATTTCATGCCAACCAAATGGAAAATTATATTCCAAATCAATCTGTCTTTTGGCATAATGCGCTCTTTCGCCATCAGGAATTTCCAACATTTTTAAATTTTCTTTTTTCACGCCTAAATCAAGATACCAATTCAATCTTTGCTCTTTCCAATATTCAAACCATTTATCCGCTTCTTTTGGATGGCAGAACCATTGCATCTCCATTTGTTCAAACTCTCTCATCCGGAAAATAAAATTTTTGGTGGTAATTTCATTCCGGAACGATTTCCCAATCTGGGCAATGCCAAATGGGAGTTTTAATCTCATTGAACCCAAAACATTTTTAAAGTTAATATAAATTCCCTGGCAGGTTTCAGCGCGCAAATAAGCAATTGCGCTTTCATCCTCAACAGAGCCGACAAATGTTTTCATCATTAAATTGAATTGCTTCGGACTTGTAATCTCTCCTCCGCATTCCGGACATTTGTCTTTCTTCATTTCATCTACACGAAATCTTTTGTGGCAAGATAAACATTCTACTAATTCATCGGCAAATCCTGCAGTAAGATGGCCTGAGGCCTCCCAGACCTTAGGAGACATCAAAATCGCAGCATCAAGACCGACAATATTATTTTGCTTCTTTAACATTTCGTCTGACCACGCTTTTTTGATATTGTTTTTCAATAACGCTCCCAGGGGTCCAAAATCATAACTGGACCCGAATCCGCCGTAAATTTCAGAAGAAGGGAATATAAATCCCCTGCGTTTTGAAAGAGATATAATTTTTTGCATTAAATCCATATTTTTACTTTACTTTTCCATTATCGCCAAAAACTTCGGTAGTCAAAATTGAAGATTCTGTTTGTAAGCTCCTTTCGGTCCATTCATCAAATCCGCTAAACACTGTGCTTTCAACTAATTCAACGAATTTCCCTTTCTGACTGGCGTTTGGTTTCAGTATAACCTGAAAGGCCAGTTGGAGCAGTTCATCAATCCCCTGATTTGCCGTCAAATCACCGGCTGTCCAGATTATTTCTCTTGTTTCTGGGTCAAAACTAAGTTTCTGGGGCATTATTTGTCCTGTCAAATTAACGCCTATTGGCAAAACAGCCCTTACATTAGCTCCTTTTACTGGATTATAATAATTTTTTATTTTCCAAATAATAGTAAAATTACCCTCTTTATTAACTTCAAGTGGGAAATTTGCATTACTACCGAATATCTCATCATCCACAAACACATTTTGAACAAACTCTAGGTTGGCATTGACTTTATTAACAAACTTTCTCCTTGTCTGTCCTAAAATAATCTCGCTTTCTATTTTTGCGCTGCTCATTCCGCTCACTTCTTTTTTCAGCTCAACCCAGAACTCAACCACACCCTCTTCTCCTGCGTCTAAAAATTGTAATTTGGGAATCTTGTGCCAATCCCAAATTATGGAATTATCTCCTGATTGGGTTTGGCCATCTGGCGTTTTAATCGTCTCAAAATCGAATAACTGGCTATTAAGTTTGCTGGCTAAAAATAAGTTTTGCAAAGGAAATGTCCCTATATTCCTAAATGTAATCTCATAATGAAGCAGGTCTCCGGGCGTAGCAGCATATTCAGGGGAACTATTGATTGTTTGAGTGATATATAATGACTGCTCTACAATTTTCACTTGTTTCATTGTCTCTTTAATCACTATAAGATTTCCATCTTTCCACATACCGAGCTCTGCCTTGAATATCTTTGTTGAACCAACCTCTCCTGACAAGCTTCCTTTTATATCAATTCTTCCGCCTTCCGCTTTGTTCAACAATGGTATACTCCATTCAGTGTTAGAAAGCCCTTTCGGGTCTGTTTCTTTCAAAGAAAAATCTGAAGGATAAGTGATTTTAATCTGTAAATCAGACAAAGGATAGTCAATGCTGGAAAAATAATTTAAAGAAAAATTTAATTCCTGGCTTCCGCCAACGCTTGAAGGGATATCAAATTCAAAGGTCAAAGGAACTTCATTAATGGTCATTAAATGGCTGGTTCTTGAAACATATCTTGCTTTAATATTTTTCGGACGGTAAGAAACAATTGCCTTGGCTTCCTTTAATTCTCCCTGCTTGCCTAAAATTACTGCCTTAAACCGAAAAATTTTCTCCTGACCTGGATATATCGAACTATCATCAAAGGCATCGCTTTCTTTTGTTATTCTTAACCCTTCACCATTCATTGGCTGAGCGGATTCTGGAAATTCAAAAATAAGACGAGGTTCTTCCAACCGAACATCGCCGTTATTTTTAATTCTTACGCTGTATTCCACTTCTCCTCCTGCGGAAACAGTTTCCGGACCCAAAATATCCAAACGCAAAATCTCTTTGGAATAATCATTTCTCTGATACAACCAATATCCAATTGCTCCTAAAACCAAAAAAGCAACTATAATAATAGCCAATATTTTATTTCTCATTTTCTTCTTGTTTTCCTTTTAATGCTTCTAAATACTGCATTTGTTTTCTTTTTTCAAGCTTCCTGCCTATATCTCTTTCGCGAACCATTTCGCGCTTCAAATTCTTTAAACGACGATTAACTTCATAAGGCGTAATATATTCTCCAAATTTCTCTTTTGGAAACAATTCTTCAAGAGCCATTCTTTCCTTCTCCATAAATCCGCCGACTACTCCAGGCAATTTTTCCGGAGCTTTTTTTAATGCACGACGAAACTCAATTCTTCTTAAAAATGGCTTTCCTTTAAAAAGCCCTTTATCACCACCAGCACGTTTTGTAATCTCTACTTCAGGAGCCCGTTTTGCGCCAAAACTACCCACAGATGGCTTGGAATTAGTGCTGGGCGTAGTTAAAAAAGTTTTTAAAAATTTCGGAATCGCCATATATCTATTCTACTATAATTTTATCCCTAACCAAAGCTCCTGCCCATCTATTTTTGAGATTGACTCTATTTTTAGTCCTTTGTTTTCTTTTGAAGAAATTATGTCCTCTGCTACAACTTGAGATAATATTTCTTGTTTTCTATGGGTAATCAATTCTGATAAACTCCCTTCTGTAGAATAATAAATCTTAATTTTATCCTCTGGCTTACATCCTGCTTTTTTCCTCATATCTTGAACCTGCCTTGCAATATCTCTTATAATGCCCTCGCTCTTTAGTTCTTCTGTAATCTCAAAATCATATTCCAATTCCCAGTTCCCCTGACTAATAATTCCATCTTTTAACTCTACTTCCTTAACATTCAACTCATCTTTTATAAGTTCTAATAAATCTTTTTCTATTTTTGGCTTTTGGCTTTTGATTTTTAGTTTTGAAAGTGGTTGCCTCACCTTAATCCCCTTATCACTCCTCATCTTAAGTCCTTCTGCAACGATTTCCCTAACTATATTCATATCTTTCTCTAAATCCTCGTCTGCTCTTGTTTTATCTAGTTTGGGCCAGTCTTCCAAATGAACACTTTTATTCTCTCCTTTTAATCCTCGGTAAATTTCTTCACTCAAAAAAGGAATAAACGGCGCAGTTAATTTGCAAATCTCAATAAGAACATTTGCCAAGACAGAGGCACATTCTTCAGCTTCTTTCTGGTTTTTAGGTCTCTGTAAGCGGTTACGAGACCGCCTGATATACCACAATGATAAATCGTTTATAACAAAATTTTCAATTAAGCGCGCTGCAGTAGTTATGTTATAATTATCAAGATTGACTGTTGCTTGTGTAATTAAATTATTAAGTTTAGACAATATCCATTTATCGAGCAAATTGCTTGTGTCCGGCTTATTCGAATTTAAATCTAAATCCTTTGGCCTGTATGTCTGGAAGAAAATATAGCAATTCCATAATGTAAGAATAAATTTCTTAAGAGCGCTGTCAATATCTTTCTCATTGAACAATTTCGGGTCTCCTGGCTGATTAACAGTATAAAGATACCATCTTAAAGAATCTGCTCCATATTTCTCCACAATCTTCCAAGGGTCAACAACATTGCCCTTGGATTTGGACATTTTTTGGCCATTTTCGTCTAACACATGCCCCAAAACAACCACATTTTTATAACTCGGCCCGAACCCTAATAAAGTGGAAATTGCAAGAAGAGTGTAAAACCATCCTCTTGTTTGGTCTATTGCTTCTGAAATATAATCAGCCGGAAAAAACTCCGGCGGATGGGATTCTTGCGCTTTGAATTTTATGTTGTTGTTTTGCATTTTGCGTTTTGCATTTTGCGCTTGAGCGAACGGCCAATGCCCTTGACTAAACGGCATTGAACCTGAATCTAACCAGCAATCAATAACTTCCGGCGTTCTCTGCATTATTTCCCCGCATTTAGGGCAAACAAACTTTATTTCATCAATATATGGCTTATGAAAATCCAATTCTCCTTCCTTATTATATGGAAAAGCGCGAAAATCTAATTCTTTAAATTCGCCGGTTTTCACAGAGAGGTTATCCCAACTATCAACAAACTCTTTCGCGGTCAAGCCAAGGACAATGCTTTCAAACATCATAATTGGAATTTCATGGCTGACTATCAATATCTTTTTATTCTTATATTTTTTATTGATGTCATTTAGAAAATCCAGCATCCTTAGCTTAACATCTAAATAATTTTCTCCTTCCGGAAATCCGTGTTTGAACTTTCTCAAAGAAACTTCGCTAAAGCTTATTTTGTTTTTGGGATTAAAATAATTAGCTCCCTCTTGTGCTGGTTTTCCATTTAATGAGCCAATATCTATTTCGCGTAATCGTTCGTCATATATTACTTCAACCCCAAGCGCATCTGCCATTATTTTTGCAGTTTGCGAAGTCCTTAAAACATCTGACGCAATTATCAAATCAATTTTATTACGCTTCACTAATGGCGCCTGTTTTTCTATCTCTTTCCTTCCTTTATCTGTTAAAGGAACCTCCTTGATTTCAGGCCAAGAAGAAAAGAAATTTTCTGCGTTAGAAATGGCCTCTCCGTGCCTTAGTACAAAATATTTGTTAGTAGTAAATGTTTGTTCTAATAAATCATTTCTTGAGCCAATAACGATTTCTTTGTCGCATTCTTGACATTTCCAAATAGGCAAAGGAGTGCCCCAATATCTTTCGCGGGAAATAGCCCAATCCTTAAGCTCATTCAACCATTCGCCAAATCTTCCGTCTTTTATATGAGAAGGTATCCAATTAATTTTCTGATTATTGCTTATTAATTTATTCTTAATTTCTGTTGTCTTTATAAACCAACTCTTTTTCGCATAATATAAAAGAGGGGTGTCGCACCTCCAACAAAACGGATAGTCGTGCTCATAAAGTTCTTCTTTAAATAAAAGCCCTTTTTGTTTTAAATATCCAATAATCAATGGGTCTGCGTCTTTAACAAACATTCCTGCCCACTCTTTTACTTCTGGTTTGAATCTCCCGCTTTCATCAACTGTCAAAAGAACCGGAAACTCTCGGTTTTCGTTATCTTGCTTTCTATTTTGTGTTTTGTGTTTTGTGTTTTGGCTTTTTATAAGCTCCATATCATCCTGACCAAAAGCAGGGGCGATATGAACCAACCCAGTGCCTTCGCTTATGGTTACAAAATTCGCTGGCAAGACCTGATAAATATTTTTTCCCTCTGTTGAAATAGAAACAACGCTTTCATCAAACAGCGGAGAATAATTTAATCCGACTAAATCTTTGCCTTTCAATTCTTCTATGATTTCAAAATTTTCTCCCAAAACCGCTTGTCTTTCTTTGGCTAAAATTAAATATTCGTTATCTTTCTTTACTTTTACATAATCTATTTTTGGATTAATTGCTATTGCCACATTTGCTGGCAAGGTCCATGGAGTTGTTGTCCAAATCAACAAATAGGTATTATCTTGAATTTTGAATGAATTTTTGGCTTTTGGCTTTTGGCTTTTGGCTTTGAATTTCACATATACCGCCTTCTCCGCTATCTTCTTGTATCCTTGCGCCACTTCATGGGATGAAAGTCCTGTGCCACAACGCGGACAATATGGCAAAACCTTATAATCCTGATACAATAACCCTTTTTCCCAAACCATTTTAATTATATGAAAAACGCTTTCCATATAATAAGGGTCAGAAGTGACATATGGGTCTTCTAAATCCAACCAAAAACCAATTCTTTCAGTAAGCTCTTTCCATTCGCTGGCATATTTCCAAACAGATTTTTTACATTCTTCGTTAAATTGCGCTACACCGTATTCCTCTATTCCCTTTTTGTCCTGCAATCCAAGCTGTTTTTCAACTTCCAACTCAACCGGAAGGCCGTGGACATCCCAACCTGCCTTTCTTAAAACCCTTTTTCCTTTCATTGTCTGATAACGGCAAATTATATCTTTAAATGTCCTTGCTAAAACATGGTGCACGCCCGGCTTTCCGTTGGCAGTCGGGGGCCCTTCATAAAAAATAAAATCTCCTCCTTTTTTGTCCAAGGATTTTTCGAAAATGCGGTTTTCTTTCCAAAACTTTATTATTTTTTCTTCAATTTTGGGAAAAATTATTTCCATATTTTACATTCTTTCAGGGATAACTATCCCTAATAATTTTAAGCTATTCTCCAAAACCTGCCTTGTCGCAGTTGTAATAGCAAGGCGGAGCTCTTTTTGCTGTTCGCTGTCAGCGTTCAAAATCTGGCACTTCTCATAGAAAATATTATATTTTTGCGCCAACTCAAAAGCAAAATTGCAAATCAAGTTCGGAGAAAATTTTTCAGCTGCTTCTTTTACAATCTCTGGAAAGATTTTTAAAAGACGGATAATGGATTTTTCTTCTGAATTTAATTTAATTTCTTTTATCACTTTGTTTATTTTTCCTGCTCTGTCTAAAACGCTTTGGCATCGCACAGCAGTATATTGAAGATAAGGGCCTGAATTGCCATCAAGCGTTACCATTCTGTCTAAATCAAATATAACATCTCTTTCTGGTTGGCGGGACAAATCATTGTATTTTACCGCTCCGATTCCAACTTGTCTGGCAATTTGTTCTTTTTGTTCAGCGCTGATATTCTCGCCTTCTTTTGGTTTCATAATAATGTATTCAGCTCTTTTGATTGCTTCGTTTAAGACCTCTTCTAAGCCGATGGTGTCTCCTTTTCTAGTGGAGAACTTTCGGTCTTCCCAGCGAATCAAGCCATGAGCAATATGCTTAAACTCAACGCCTTTTTTGTAGTCAAGCATTTCTGCTGTTTTGAACACTTTTTCAAAATGAAGTTTTTGGTCAGCCCCGACTTCATAGATAATTAGGTCTGGTTTCCATTTTTTCAACCTATATTTAATAGTTGCCAAATCCCTTGTTTCATAGGTAGTGGCTCCATCTGATTTTAAAAGCATCAGCGGAACACTTATCCCAGGTAGCATAATTACCAATGCGCCTTGGCTTTCTTGGGTAATGCTTTTTCTTTTGGCATTATCAATCACTTCTTCCATCTTGTCCTCATAAAAACTTTCTCCCAATACTTTGTCTATTTTTACGCCGAGAATATCATATACCTTGTCAAACTCTTTTATGCTTGTATTAACGCATATTTTCCAAATTTGTCTGGCTTCTTTATCTCCTTGTTCAAGTTTTTTAAACCATTGTCTTGATTCTTCTAAAAACTCTGGCTTGGTTTCTGCTTCAGTATGAAATCTAACATATAATTCCTGCAAATCAGAGACAGATAAGTCCTTTAATGGTCTTTTGTTCCATTTTTTTATTGCTGTTATGAGTTTGCCAAATTGGGTGCCCCAATCGCCGAGATGATTGTCGCCGATGCATTTCCAACCCAAAAATTTATACAAATTATATATCGCCTGTCCAATGATTGTAGAGCGGAGATGACCGACTCCAAATGGCTTAGCAATATTAGGAGCAGAATAATCTATCACCATTACCTTGCCTTTTCCTTTTTTGCTGGAGCCGTATTTATCTTTCTGTCTTAAAATAATATTCAAAGAATCTTGCATCTCTTTATCTGAAAAATAAAAATTCACAAAACCTTCTTTTGCTTTTGCGGATTTTGTTTCTTCTTCCTGCGCCAGATAATCTGCCAAAATTTTTGCCACTATTTCTGGGGTCTGGTTAATTTGTTTGGCAATGGAAAATGCTATCGCTGTATTATAATCCCCATATTCCTGTTTTTCAGAATAATTTATCAAGATTTCCGGAATATTAAAATCAGGAAGCTTTCCTTCTTTTTGAGCTATTAAAATCGCCTTTTTGATAAGGCCTGCTAATTTCTCTTTATCCATATTTTTCCAGTTTAACCTTAAAATATGGTTTTGTAAAACCAAAAACCGCATAAAAGCGGTATCTAATTCTTTTCTTGGCTAACCCAATAAAGTCTTGGCATCATTGACCAATGGCAAAATTCTATTCTTTTCAATGCCTATAATTCTGGCGATTTGTTCCGGGCTTTCTGCTAAAACATCTCTTGCCAACATTATTTTCGCTCGCGAACATGATTCCATTAAATACCCCTTGAATGAAGGCAAAATCGTAATTGGATAGAGTTGTTCCGCCTCAATCATATATTCCAGTCCTTTGTTCAGAGGATGCTTCCATCCTAAAAGTTCTATCCCAACGCCATTAGCATATCTAACTGCCTGTGAACTGAATTTTGCATTGGTAACCATAATCGGTAATAAAGCGATGCTTTTCGGCAAATTAAAATAATTGCTGTTTTTAAGGTCTAAAAATTTGGCGTAGAACGCCAATAATATCGCCAAATCGATTCTTTCTCCGGGAGAAATACGATATTTACATTCTCCAACATACAGGACTTTCTCATTTCTCGCCAGGAAATCAATTTCGTGCATTGCGAATTTTCCTTTAATTTTCCGGTTCAGCGATACCTCATATCCATGAGCGGAAAAAATATCGTCTATATATTTTTCAAAAGGAAACCCGCTTGGGCCTAATTTTCTCATTGCCTCTCTTAAGCTGAATCTCAAGCTTGATTGCTTGTCCTCTTTTTTGAGAAGTTGATTGACTTGCTTAAAAATCTCGCTGGTTTTTATACCCGAATAAATGTTCCTCTCTATTTCAATAGCAATTTTTTGCGCCAAGTCCTTTGAAGCACCTGATTGCTGGGCGCTTCTAAAAACCTTTGCCAAAGAAAATGGTTCTTTCTCTCCCTTCAAATTGACTACGAAACAATTCTTCATACATTTTCTCATACATTCTTTCATATATTTAATTTTATCTCATATTCCAAATATGAGCAAAAGTTACGACTACAACGAGACCCGTCCTCATAAAGAGGACGGGTCTCGTTGCTAAGATTTCAGAATGTTTAGAGGTTCAACCTCTAAACATTCGCAATGGACATTCAAACAAAAACAAAACGCTTAAAAAGCGTTTTATCTAATTTCAAAAATGTCTTTTATTATTTTAAATCCTACTCAAAACGAAACGTCTCCTCTGCCCGAATGATCTCCTCTAAAAACAGCAGTTTCAGCTCGTCCCTCATCTTTTTCCCCAACATATCCTGCCGTAAGTCCTTTAGCAACAACATATCCGCCTGTGCCACCGCCATAGCCACCAGAGCCAAGAGCTCTCCCTTGCGAATCGCCATTATTCCCGCTTTTAACGCCTTTATTGTACATATTTTTAGAGTTAATTATCCTACCTTTAGTATAATCCTCCTGCTTAACCCTTGTCAACCTTTTTCCATATTTAACCCCTTCCCCCTGTGGATAACTTTCCCCTAAAAATTACGAGGCCCGGCCTCGTTGTGAGAATCTTCATATCTGGTAAGGGTTTCTGCGTTTCACGAAAATTACGAGGCCCGGCCTCGTAATTTTGGCAATATTGGGGTCAAACCCCAACAAACCATAACAAACTAATAGAGCGACACTGATAGAACTTAATTTATCTCGTAAGTAATAGTCACATTTACCGAGATTTTGTTCTCCCCTGTTTCTATCTGCGGTACAGATTCTTCTACGCTCATTGCTTTGGCGCTTATCGCGCTATCATAATAAATCGGCGGATAATAGCCACCTTCGCTAAAATTGGTAATCTTGGACAATCTCACGCCAAGCTGTTTCGCCAATAACTCTGCTTTATCTTTTGCCTCATTAATCGCTTCTTCTCTTGCTTGATTCTTCAAACCATCTGGGTCATCAAAAGTAAATTGAAGCCCGCCTGCCTGATTGGCTCCAGCAGAAACCGCTTTCTGGATAATGTCTCCAATTTTCGCCATATCCCTTATTTTAACCTCAAGCGACTGGGTTACATCATATCCAACCAAAACCCTTGTCTGTGGCCTTGGCAATGATAATGATTCAACGCTGTAATCAGTTCTGTATTCATAGCGAGGGGAAATCCTAAAATTAGTTGTCTTTAAATCCTTGTCTTCAACTCCAGCGCCTTTCATCGCACTAATAACAGCATTCATTTTCTCGGTATTGTCCGACATCGCACCCTCTACTGTTTTAGCTTCTGTTTTCACGGTGAAACTCGTAATTGCCAAGTCCGGCTTAGCATATACTTCGCCTGTTCCACTAACGGAGATGGTATTCCTTGAAACCACATCCTGACCAATATATCTGCCTATTTTTATTTTATTGGAAATTTCTACACACACAAAAACAGTCAAGGCGAGCAGGAGCAGGACTAAAACTGCCTTGAAAATCCCTTTAGGATGTTTGTTATGAAAAAATTGTTTTGTATCTTCCATGTTGAATCTCTTAATAATTAACCCGCCCGAGGCGGGCAAATAATCAATGATTAATAATTGTTTTTTTGCCGACCTTTTCTAGTTATTATTCTATAATTCTACCTTAAATAAGCTTGAAATAAAACGCTGTCCCCTTAATATTTTGCCCATTTATGATACCATAAGATAATGGCAAAAAATTTAGCAGAAAACAAAAAGGCCTTTTTCGACTATATGCCGATAGAAACATTTGAGGCAGGCATTGTGTTGAACGGCTATGAGGTAAAATCAATCAAACTCGGCAGAGCCAATCTGCAAGGGTCTTTTGTGGTTTTTAAAGACGAAGACCCATATCTCCTCAACGCAAGCGTTCCGCCATATCAACCGAACAACACTCCTAATAGTTATAACGAAAAAAGAACGAGAAAGTTACTGCTAAATAAATCGGAAATCAAGCATTTAATAGGAAAATCAGCCCAAAAGGGCTTGACATTAGTGCCTTTAAGAATGTATACTAAGCAGGGTAAAATAAAAATTGAGATAGCAATTGCCAAACACAAAGGCAAAGTTGACAAAAGAGAGGTTCTCAAAAAGAGAACAACACAAAAAGACATCAGAAGAGAATTAAAAGAACGGGGGTGAAAGGCATCGATGGGAAATAGCTGATGAATTGCGCAAGTCCAGCTCTTGGAACCTGGTTAAACTTCCAAGAATCAAATAAGTGCCAACTTATTTCAAAGACCAGCTTATGCTTACGCATAACGCTTTGGTCGGCGCTTGATTAGCAATAATCAACGCCCATCTGTCTTGCTGACTCTCGATAGGCAATACGGGTGTAATTTATCGAGATAAGCAATCCTTAATTGGCCGACAAGGATTGCCAAAAACAGGCCTAAGCCAGAAGCTTTTTCCCTTGATTCAAGGCATCTGGCCGACAATATCAATCAAGGTAAGCTTGTAGAAACGATTCAAACGCCTTCCTATACGTGGGTTCGAATCCCACCATCTCCACTAAAATAAGTAATTATAAAAGTATTCAGAGTAAACCATTATTAAACCACCAAATAAAAGTAAGAGAGGTAAGGCTAATCGACGAAGACGATAAGCAAGTAGGGGTATTATCCCTGGAACAAGCGCTCAAAATGTCTTCCGAGCGCGGTTTAGATTTAATACAGGTGACAGACAAGGTTTCTCCACCGATATGCAAGATAGGCGATTTTGGGAAATATCTTTATCAATTAAAAAAGAAAGCTGGGAAACAGTCCCGCCAGAAGAGCGGAGGAATCAAGGGGGTAAGGATAAAATTCAATACTTCTTTACACGACATAGAAACAAAGGCGAATCAGGCGTACAAATTCCTGAAACAAGGAAATAAAATAAAAATAGAATTGCGATTAAGGGGGCGCGAGAAAGCATTGCGTCAGCACGCTGAAGAACAAATAAAAAAATTCGTAGAAATATTAGGGGCTCAAATTCCAATAGAGACAGAGCTGCCTCCAAGAAAATTGCCGAACATATTAATTCTTATTATTAAACGAGGACAAAAAAATGCCACAGAAAACAAGAAAGGCGAAGACAAGAAAATCGTTGACCAAAAGATTTAAGCTAACGAAAAGCGGGAAAATCTTACGAAAAGCGACCGGACAAAATCATTTCCGCTCAAAAAAATCAGGAAATCAGATACAAGAGAAAAGAAAATGGGTGGAATTGCCGAACTCTGAATCCAAAAAAATTAAAAAATTGATGTCAATTTAATCCATGGTACGAGTAAAACGCGGAACAACGGCCCACAAACGGAGAAAAAGTGTATTAAAACAAACTAAGGGATTCCGCTGGGGCAGAAAAAACAGATATACTTTAGCAAAAGAAGCATTACTCCATGCCCTGTCTTATAATTACAGGGATAGGAAGGTAAGAAAACGCGAGAAGAGGCAGTTGTGGCAGATTCAAATTAATGCTGGTTCCAGAAAACAAGATATTTCCTATAGCAAATTAATGGGTGGTCTTAAGAAAAAGAATATCGCAATAGACAGAAAAATCTTGGCTCAATTAGCTCAAGAACAGCCAAAAATATTTGAAAAAATAATAGAAGAGGCAATTAAATAATCACTAATCATTGATAATTTATAATTGATAATTGATTATTGATTATCTCAAAACCCAAAAACCCGCCATGAGGCGGGTTTTTGGGTTTTCAAATCGCCACATCTTTATAGCTCAAAATTTTCCCTCAAGGAATATTCTTCACTACTTGATAAACTTTTTCTAGAAAAGAAATTTTCTTCATAAATTATCTGCAAACACCATCCTGACATCCATTTGAACAAGCATGTACCGTGGTATAAGGCACTCCGTTTTGACAAATTGCTTCGTATAGATAAAGACCCGAGGTTACGCAAGGGCCTCCTCCTGGGCCAATATGGTCCACAGAATTACCCATTTCAGTTGAGTATAATGCCTTGCAACAATCGACTCTCCCTTCAACCCCAGAAACGCTTGAAGACGAACTACCTTTAACAAAATAATTTGCGCCTCCATCAGAGTCCGTGCAAGTAGCCATGTTCAATGCAGTCACGCTAACCACAACTTGACTTGGGGCAGTATCAGTATTCTCTGAATTATTATTCAAATCATATCCATAGACCTTAGCATAATAAGTATATGTTCCTGCTGTTGATTCGTATAATTCATAACTCTTTGTGCAGGATGTCTGGCCAACGCAATCAAATGTGTGCCATGAGTCCTTATAATAAATCTTAATTTTGTCCACTCCTTGGTCGTCTTGCGCAATTACTTTGAGAGTAAAGAATCCCCTTTCCGCAACACTTGTTGCGCTTGTGGAAAATATTCCTGATACAGGATCGTTTTGTCCAATAGATCCCCTTATAACTGTAATATTCTTTGAAAACGCATTATTGGTTTCACTTCCTTCTGACAATCTATTGCTTGAGTCAGTCAAAAATGTAAAGCTGTGGCTGCCAGCAGAAAGAGATTGGACAATCGGACAATCTATGGTCGCGATTTCGCCTGCCTTAAGCCGAGTTGTCATTGCATCACATATTCTATAACCAGACCCATCCATAGAGCTTGACGATACCTTTGTTATAATCCCCCCGCTCACCGCTGACATCTGCTGTGTGCCAATATTCTTAATAGTCACCCTGAAATCAACCTCATCTGCTGTGGTCAATGAGCTCGGACTCGTGCTTATTGAAGATATAATCAAATCCGGTCCTTCAACTTGGGCGCTACGGACAGTGACTGTCACAGCCCTCGGCTCGGTCCAATCAAACTCTAAATTACCATTAAGTGTTTTGCCATAAATATACCCTAAATAGCTATAAATCCCTGGTTGTGTTTCTGAAAACGAAAAGTCGGCGCTTGCACTTGTTCCTTGCACTAATTTTCTATGCCATTCGCCTTTGTAATAAGCCAAAAGCGCATACAGTCCATTGTCATCCTGTCCAGTGATGGTCAGGGTAATATTGTCTCCCGGCTCAACTGTTGTGGATGAAACAGACAATGTTCCTGAAGCAGAATCATCATCATTTCGCTGACATGTCACGCAATAATTGGCGCTTCCACCGCCTGATAACTGGCACTTCTTTTCATTGGGCAAATAATTTGCCTTTCCTGTACCAGAACACTCTTGCTTCCAATCATCATAATTAGCGCACCAATATTCTTGGCCATACTCTCTTTGGCAATCTGTTTGAATTGCCCCAGGACATTTCAATGTTATGTTATAACAATTATTATCCTCATTAGATTCAGAAACTTTATGGTCCCAATCAGCGCAAATGCCAATTCTATAAGATTGAGCTGGTGTGCATTCCCAATTTTTAAAATGGAAAATTTTAGACGAGCCAGCTGTCATAGAAGAGATATACTCCACGCCTCCTCGTTCTCCGTCTATTGTAAAAAATGATTCTGATGTTGGGGCTGTGGCATTCCCTTGATTTTTAACAGTGTAATAAAGTTTGTTATCATTATTGCTTAGCTCGGCGCTTGTAATTGTGAGGTCGGGTTTATTTAAAACAACATTGATTACTTTAACGGTCACGCTTGGGGGTTCTGTCCAAGCGGTTTCTTTAATTCCTGTTGGTTGGCTACCATAAACATATCCTTTATAAGTGTATGTCCCTGCTTTTGACTCTGAAAATGAAAAAGTTGCGTCTGCCGCTTTGCCTTGAACCGACTTATTATGCCAACTTCCCTGATAATGTGCCCAAAGATTCTGCAGGCCATCATTATCTTTGCCTATAACTGTGAGCGTGATTGTCTCTCCGACATTTACTTGGGTAGCGGAAGTAGAAAGCGTCCCAGACGCTGGGTCATTTTCAACAGACGGAATAACACAATCATAAAACATAAATCTTATCACAGCCATAAATCCATCTAAACTTAAATTAGATGGAAGCTCATCATAATACTCCATTGCTTTTTTGGCTTCTAAATACTCAATTTTATTATTGCTATTAATATCATACTCTTCAATAATCTCTCCGTAATTGTAGTAAGCAGAAGTACACGCATCGCCAGCCATAGCTGTAAGCGGAATAATAAATCCGAGGAAAACTATAGGAAAAACAAAGTATTTTTTAAACATATTTTTAAAAGATTAATTATTAATTATCAAAGCTCAACTTAATGATAACAAAATTATATATTAAACGCTAATTTTTGCTAACTAAAAATTTAATTTCTCCCTTGCCCTTCCTTAATTCAGGAATAACCCATTTGATGCCAAGGGCTAAATAAATATCTTTTTCTTTCTCTCCAGCCACTCTTTTTTTTCCTTTGTAAAGTCCGTATTCGTTAAGCTTCATCCCTTTTTCAATAGCTATTTTCCTCAAAGCCACATTATGCTCTTTTGAGCCAGTAAAATACTGAAGCGCAGCGCCATAGCTGATTTCCGGAATAACCCTTAAGTCCGCATCTATGCCATATTTCAAGTGGACAGAGGCCTTGGTCTTGCCTTTGCCCCAAATTTTCACCACCTCTGGAAGATTAACAAAAAAAGACACTACTTTTTCTGGATGCAAAGTCATTGCTAAAATATCAATATCGCCAATTGTGTCCTCTCTTCGGCGCAAAGAACCAGCCAAATCAACTTTCTTTACCTCTTTCAAAGAGTTTAACCTTGTTTTAATATCTCTTGCTGTCGGAAAAATCCTTTCAAACGGGAATCTCTCTTTTTTTGATTTCAAAAGGGCAATGCTTTGCAATATATTTTGTTCCTTTTTCTCGCCAAATCCAAAGAGGGGAGAGATTTTATGGTTCATGGCAGCCCTTTCCAACTCTTTCCTTTCAGTAACCCCGAGTTCTTCGTATAAAACTCGAATTGTTTTTGGGCCCACCCCCTCCACTGCCATCAGCCCCTCAATATCAACCGGCACTTTTTTCTTCCATTTCTCATAATATTCAATTTTTCCTGTTTTAAGATATTCTTCAATTTTTTTCGCGATACTTTCTCCTATGCCAGGCATCGCAACAAGCGCCTTTATCCCTCCCTTGTTATAAATATCACGCACACTCTGTCCTGTACTTTCCAAAACAATCGCTGCTTTCTCATATGCCTGGGGCCTGAAAGCAGCTTCTTCCATTTCAAGAAAATATCCGATTTCGTATAAGATATTTGCTAATTCCTGGTTAATCATATTAAATCCATTTTATCACATCTTCTTGTCACAGAAAAAGCGAAAAGCCCCTAACAGGGCTTTAAAAAAAATTTAAACATAAAATTATTTTTTCTTTGGACTCTTGGTTTTCTTGGATTTCTTATCTCTCTCAGATACCTTAGTTGCTATGGCAAACTCTTTATCCAATTCGTCAACAAATCTTAACAAAATCGGGTCATCAACTCGCTCTTTTATCAATATCCACCATGGCAAAATCGGAAAGCTTTTGTCCTTTTTCCAATACTCAATGGCCTGAAAAAGATTGACCATCTTATCTACTTGCGCTACAAATCTACCTTCTTTGGTTGTCCCCTCCTCAATATCTAACCATAAATTTATTATTTCTTCCCTTAACTCTTTTGGCAACAAAGATGTCAACTTAACAACTGCCTTCCATTCTTTTTCCTTTTTTTGCAATAACCATACTAACCGTTGGGAATGCGGCACTCTGGCTGGTTTCCTAACTATTTTAAGAACCTCTTCTTTGCTTAAATTTGGAACGAGTATTGGGTCATACGGCGATTGGTCGCCGGCATAAACCTCACACAAATCATGGGCTAAAGCAATTTTAACGATTCTGTCAGTATCTAATCCTTTCATTTTCCCAAGCACCCAACTCATTATTGTCATTTGAAAAGTATGTTGAGCAACACTTTCCGGTCTCTTGGCTTGAGCCAAAACCCATCCTGTCCTTTTCAAAGATTTTAATTTACCAACCTCCTTTAAAAAATGGACCATTTCGCACAAAGCGTCTTTTTCACATTTTCTGCGCTTATCTATTAAATTCCTATCTATTTCTTTCCGAAATTTTATTATAAAGGACTCTTTTAGATTCTTTTTAACCCATTTATTCCATAATTTATATTGAACCTTTCCCTCTTTTCTCCAATATTCCAAGGACTGAAGATAGCTTTCCAGTTTGGCTGATTCCCATGTGAATTTGCTCAATTTCGTCCTTCTTTTATTTAACTCTAACCATAAGTCCCCCAGTTCTTTTTTAATTTCATTTGGCAATTTTACCACAATCCTATGAAATGTTTTCTCTTCAAGTTTCTGCCTCTGAACAGCTCTCTTTTTCTCTAATCCAGTTGAACCCTGCGGAAATTTCTTAAGTATTTCTTTAATTAAGTCCTGGTCTTTTTGGGGATTTATATCTTTCGGGAGCAAAGAATCATAGGGGGTCTCTTCGCCGATATAGATATCTGGCAAGTGGTGAATTAAAATACTCTTAATGATTTTGGCATCGCTTAACTCTTTTTTCTTATTCATACTGTTCAAAACCCAACCCAGAATAGCTGACCTAAAAATATGGTCAGCGGTTGCTGCCGGGTCTTCTATGCCACAAAGAACCCAACCCTTCCTTCCATTGATTTTTAATTTCCCGAGTTTTATAAAAAAGTCAAGCAACGAACTCATTGGATTTTAAAAGAGGGCATAGCCCTCTTTTGCGTTTAATTCTAAATCCTATATGTAATTTTCTTAATTTTATAAATAGTCACAACTGCTGATTGGACTCTCACCTCTTCCCCTGTTCTTCTGCCCAAAAGCGCTCTGCCAACAGGCGATTCATTACTGATTTTGCCAAGCATAGGATTTGCCTCTAATGAACCGACTATCGTAAATTCATCTTCTTGCCCCTCCACTTCCACAATGACTGTCGTGCCTAATAAGACCTCCCTATGAACGCCCTTGCTGGGCGGTGTTATTAGTTTATAATTCTTTAAAATGGTTTCCAGGTCAGCGATTCTCGATTCTAACAAATTCAAATCATCCTGAAATGCTAAATATTCAGAATCAACTTCTAAAGAAGCTGCTGTTGTGGGGGCATCTTCTTTTGTCCTTTGACTTTTCAAGGCCTTGAGTTCCTCGTATTCTTGCTCAAGCTTATTTAGTCCTTCTTTTGTGAGATAAATTTCTCTTTCTAAGTCCATATCTTTTGCTCTTATGAGCTTTAATGGATTTTCCGCCACATTTTAATTTTAATCATTAAAAACATCCTGTCAAGCTATTTATCCAAAAATAAAAAAGGCCATAAAAACAATAACCTTTTTAAAAATATCTATAATTATCCACGGAAAAAATGAGAAATTTCTGCAACCATTCCTAAAACGAAAAATATAGCTAACAGAAAATAGAGGGGATTCATTTTTTTGCCTACTTTTTTCTTTTTCACAAAACTCCTGTAGAGGAAAATAAGAGTAAAGCCCTCTACGCCGCCTGCGAGCGCGCCGGTAAAGCCGATTATATTAATAAACTCCCTTGCCCCGAAAAGAAACATGGCCATTGGCACGAAAGAAGCAACTGTCCAAGAGGTTTTTTCTGACATCTTCATGTCATACCAAAAAATCTTTTTTAAAGTGAGCCCAAGCATCAAATAAGAGCTAAAACAAGTGAGTAGTCCGAAAATAAATCCTATTCTTGAAACATTCCCACCAACAATTGAACCAAATCCGGAAATCGCATCTTCAGAAGTTCCTTGTCCGCTAACTCCCATTATCGCAATAATAAAAATAAGGTAAACGATGGCTGAAATAATTATGCCTGATATAATGACTTTTCTTAGGTCCTTTTTCCTTTTCCCCAGAATCTCTTTAACTTCTGGTAAAATAGCCGAACCCCACAAAGAAAAGACGATTACCCCATAAGGCAGGAAAATATATTTAAGGTCAACTTGTAAAAAATTAACTGGATTGATATATGGCAGCGCCCTAACGACAAAGAAGACGAGGATACCCAAGAAAAGAATAAGAATCAGAAATTCTGTCAAACAAATACTCTTGATGCCTCTGTAGATTAACAAGCTTCCGATGGCGAAAAAAAATAAAACATAAATTAAAACACTTCCGCCGAGATAAGGGCTCAAAATATTGGCTAAAAATCCGCCTCCAACAACCAAATAGGCAAGTTGCGCGCCAAAAAGCCCAGCGCACATAGCAATAAAAGAAACTGTGCCCCATCTTTTGCCTAAATATTGTTTAACATAGCCCGGAAATCGGCGTTCCTCTTTTGTTCCGACCACAATCTCTCCCAAAATCAAATGGACAAGAATCGCCACTGTTCCCAATATTAAAAAATACCCTAATAAAACAAAAAATCCGCTTTTAGCAGCGACCCATGGCAAACCGAATATGCCTACCCCTATAATTGTGCTAACAAAAACAGTTAACGCTTTCCAAAAAGCTGTCATTTTTGAGAAAATCTTTATTTAAATTTCTTAAACTTTATAAACGCGATAGCCGTCCCTTGCTTTTTCAGCAATCTTTAATCCGACCTCATCGCCTTTTTTGGCTTTTTTTATTTCTTTATGGTCAACCTGTATCGATTCCACTGTTTGTTCAAAGTCCGTATCGCCACCGACAATTCTAATCGTGTCTCCTGTTTTCAAGGGACCAACAAGCTCAATCACCGCAACTTGAATTTTATCAAAAAAATGAATGATTTTACCTATTAATTTTCCTTCAATTTCTTCTTCTGGCATGTTTAAAAATTATTAATTATTTATCACTAATCACTAATCACTAATAAATGATTAACTCTAACCCGACCTTTTTTCTCTTTAAATCATTATAGCAAAAAAAGTCTGTTTTGTAGTCCTATGTGTCTGCCAAGATTATGGCGTAACCTTCGTCATATACCTTATAAGGCATTATCAACTTTTCACCAACGGGAAAATTAAAACAAATTTCGAGCCAACACCCTTAATGCTTTCTAATAAAATTTTCCCATCCATCTTTGCGCAAATTTGCTTTACGATCCATAATCCCAAGCCAGTTCCCTCTATATCAGCTGTTTCCCGATTCTTCACTCTATAAAATCTTTCAAAGAGATGAATGCTATCTTCAGCAGAAATTCCTAGACCAGTATCGGCGATTGTAATATAAAACTTCCCCTTGGAAGAATTTATTTCCGTAATTATGTTTATCTCGCCCTTGGGAGTATATTTAATGGCATTATCAAGAAGATTATAGATTACTTCCTTGAAGCGATTAGGGTTGACCATAATTTTGTCCACTGTACCCGGTTGAATAAAATTAATTTTTAAGCCCTTCTTAGCGATCTTAAATCTTAATTCTTCCACCACTTCATTGATAAGTTGCCAGGGTAAAACGACTTCTGAATCAAAAGATAGTCTGCCCTGTTCAATCTGTATAACATTTAAGACATCTGAAATCAGATTATCAAAACGGTTAACCGAAAGTTCTATTCTATTTAAATCAAGCTTCTGCTCACTACTCAATAGATGAAAGATTCCTTTTTTGAGTTCTAATATATAATTTCTTATATTTACCACTGGCGAACGCAATTCATGAACTGTCATATTCATAAAGCTGTCTTTAGCTCTGTCTATCTCGCTCAACTTCCTAAATAAGCTTACATATTGAAAAAGGCGAGTATGATGTATAATCAAGCTCAAAATCAAAATAATAGCAATAGTTACAAAAATATAGGCCTTCTGCAGCCCTTGAGTAACCAAATCGTCGGCCTCTTTTAAAGACAATGCGATGCCCGTCATTCCAATTTTCTCCTGGGCGTTATTATAGGCGGGACTTATAACATTCCAAAACCTTATGCCTTCTTCCCGACTTAAAAAAGCGATAGCCTGGTCTTTGTGCCAGGCAAGAGTAAGGGGGGTTTCGGATATTTCTTCGTCTTTTTCTTCTTCTAAATTAGAAGCGACTATTCTAAAATTGTCTCCTTCAGCCGGAACGAAAACCCTAATTTTTTTAAGGTCAGAATTATTTTCGGCTAAATATTTTAATCTTTCTTGTAATATTTCCGGTTGACTATAATGCTCAAGCACATAAGGAGATAAAACATCTTGAATCATTATCGCTTGTTTTTGCAAGGTAAGGTCTATGTTGTCCTGAAATGATTTTGCCAAAAAAGAAGTAATAAAAAATACCAAAGCTGGTATTACTATAATCAAAAGCAAAGAAAAAAGCAGGCTTGGATTTTTCCTTATGAATTTTGCTCCCTTAATTAAAATGCCGAACATTTTTTTAGTTTGATTAAATCCAGAAAGGGCGTCTGAATTTCTATTTCTTAATCTTCTTAATTTTTCCCTTCTTTTTGTCTCTGATTGCCGGGCTTAAAGAAGAAATGTTCATCTTTAATTCTTTTTTATTTAGAATGCCCACCAGAAGAAGGGCAACCCCAATAGCTAAAGTAATAATAGCTAAGGTAAGAATGATAAAACTTCTTTTTAGAATTTCGTAAGGAGAAGCTATGTCTTCTGCCACTTTACCTGTTTCTTGCGCCCAAACTTCGGGAATTAAATGTAAAATATTGGCTCCGGATTTTATAAAATTAAATGATTCTGACCTGGCGGTTATCTCTCCGTGATTATTGGTTAAAACCACATAAACCTCATGCTGACCGGGATCCAATGGCTTATCAAGCTCATAAATCCATCTTCCGTTAGCATCCACTTTAGTGACCACAATTATAGGCAAGGATGAATAGATATAAATAGAGATAAAGGTATTGGGAAGGCCATTGCCTTCAAGGCGGAGAATTGACTTATTTGTTATTTCGGATTTTTTAATGCCTACTTTCTCAATGGTAAAAATATCTGCTTTTTGGGGTTTTACTTTTCTTGGGTCTTGATACACGACCTCATTCCTCTTAGATGGCTCCATGATGTCAGACCCTAATGCCGCTTCTTCTCCATCCATATAGCCATCGCCATCGCTGTCGGGGTTTAATGGGTCGCTTCCAAGCTCAACCTCTAAGGCGTCCGGTAATCCGTCGCCATCGCTGTCTCTTATCATTTCCTCGGTGAGCGCCGCTCTTGTCTCCTCTTCTCTTCCAATAGTTTCTTCGAAATTAGCTATTTTCTCTTGAATTTTTGTTGTCATGCTTTCAACCCGAATCGCCGTATCTTCAAATTTTTCTGTCTGTTGGCCAATCTTGTTTATCGGCTTTAAGGACTCTTCAATTATTTTATTTTTATTTGCTTTCTTGACTGCTTCAATTTCTAATAATTTTTTTTCTTTTTCTTGAACCTCTTTTTCTATCTCCTCTTTTTGCTGTTGCTGCTGCTCCAACATCTCTTTCTTCTCTTGTTTAATCTCTTCCATCCTTTCTCTCATAATTTCAACTGGTTCTGCCGCTTCAAGGGCTTTTATTTCTTGCTCTTTTTTATTGATTTGTTCTTCAAGCAGTATTTTCTTATCTTGCTCTTTTAATATTTCCTGCTTGGTTTGTTTTTCTTCTTTGATATTGGCAGACAAGTCCTTTATTGTTCCATCAATCGTTTCGCTCGTGAGGCCCATCTCTTTATCTAATTGTGTTTTTGTTTGTCCCCCGCCACTCTCCCCGCCTATTTCTGCGGCTAATGTATTGACCAGAGTAGACACTTCTTGGACAATTTCTTTTGTTGCCTCATCTGTGTGCTTTTTTATCGCTTCCTCTTTTTGTTGAAGTTGTTCGCTGATTTTGCCAATTTGTTCTTTTTTGTAAGACGAATCCACGGTTTTTTCAATTGTATTGTCAACTTTAACTAAAATTAGTTCGCTCTTATAGCTGCCATATATATTTGTAATCTCGGCAAAAAAATCATACTCTCCGTTTGGAGTATTCAAAGTGTTCCAAGAATAGTGCCAAATATTGAGCTTCTTATCCGCATAAGGGTCAGCAACAGCTCCCGACCCCAAATATATTAATATCTGGCTATCGAATCGCTGAATATAAAAATCAACACCCTGAGCGTTTTCCACTTGAACTTGGATATCAACAACTTTCTCTAACTTTTTATTTTTTGTCGGCGAAATAATCCGGACAGAAGGAGTCATTTCTACTTTTTTATTATCTTGAGCTACGCCAGAAACGATTGCAACAGCGCCTGTAGTCGCTGACTCATCTATAGAATTTCCTTGTTCCAACGAAGACGAGAAGATATTGTTCGATGGTTCCTTCGCTAAAATAACATTATTAAAAACAAAAAACGAGACTATTAGGATGATTACAAAATTAAAAAATTTCATAAGTTAATCATTAATGATTCGCGATATTCAAATGGGAAAATTATGACTCTAAGTAAAGTTAAAAAATATTTTATATTATATATTATATCACTTTTATTCTTAAACAATAGAGGAATATTAAAGGCTGGCGCTGAAATCAACATCATCGGCATGCTCAATTTTCCCGTGGTGTTTGCCCATATTTTGCTCCGATGATTTACGAGTATAGTCGTATATAATATCTCTTTTCTTTCTTGTAGATAGTTTTTTGTTATTAATGGCAGGACCTCCGATACATCCCCCAGGACAATTAAGAATATCTAAAAATCTATATTGTTTTTTGCCGGACTTGATATCTTCAAGCGCTTTCTTAATGTTCTCTGTGCCATCAGTTATCAATATTTCCTTGTTCTTAAAAAGTTCGCTGATGCGGGAAGTGGCAGCCAGTCCTCCTGAAACAGGATAAATTTTTGTGTATTCTCTGATTAAAGAATCAAAATAGTATTTTCTGTTAAAGTCCTTTTCGTCAATCCCTTCTGCGTCAAAAATTTGTTGTAATTCTTCAAAAGTAATCACCGCGTCTATTATTTTTTTATACTTCGGCGCCTCAATATTCTTCTTGGCATAACAAGGAGATATAAAAACAACTTTATAATCCTTATTCCTTTGTTTGTATATTCTCGCCATTGAAGCCATTGGTGAAACCACTGGAATTAAAAACTTCATAAATTCCGGGTATTGCGACTGAATAAGGGCAACCACAGTCGGGCATGGCGAGGCGATAAACAATTCTTGTTCTGAATGCTCTTTAATATATTGAGCATAGGCCCAATTAACCATTCTTGCGCCAAAAGTAAGCTCTGTAACTTTATCAAAGCCAAGATGCCTCAACATCCCGATAATATCCGGGTATTTGAAATCAATCGGAAAAGACGGAGCAAGCAAGGCAACTGATTTATTTTTTCGGATAAGATTAATAATGTCTTTCATTTTTTGTTGCGGTTGTGCTATGGATTACGAAATAAGCGATAACCCCGCCACTAATGGCAGTGATGAGCTGGATAATGCCCATTGAAGTTAAAAATATTTTTGGAACCAAATGAGAGCCGATATAGAGATAAGCGACTAAAAATAATACAAACGATTTTAGAACAGAGGCGATTATAGCTCTACTCAAAAATGGCCAATGACTGATTTTTTTCAAACACATAACCCTAACTAAAACCGCATTTCCTAGCCAAATAAACGGAAGAAAATACAAAAGAAAAATCGTTGAAGGCCCGAAAATAACTCCATGCGCCCAAGCGCCGATACTCGGAAGGATGATAACTGGCAGCTGTTTTTTGAAATTAAGCTTTTCAGCAGAAATAAAAAGTATTGCATTGACTATCGCGCCAATCAACCATTGCGGATGGGAAAACAATAGCGGGGCAAAAAACCCGGCGCTGGATAAAATTAAAGACGAGCTTATAGCTCGGTCGCCTGACAAGGCAATGACTTTCGTTCGGCTCATCGTTCTGTTTGTTAATTTTTCTGGAATCATTGGGTTCTGTTAATTACTAATTATTAATCACTAATCATTAATTATTAATCACTAATCATTAATAATCTATCATCAATCGCTGATTATTGATTGTCGTTTATTTTTCATATCTTTATTCTACCAAAAAACCATTATGTAATAAAGAAAAATCGCTCAAAAAGCGATTCTTTGTATCTATCATTTTGGAAGCCTCATCTTGGAAACCTGGTTTCCAAACTCACAACGAGGTCGGGCCTCGTTGCGACATTTGAATGTTGAATATATTGATTCAATAAAAAAGTATTACCGCTACCAGCAGAAGGCGTTTCGGCCTGATTTTAGAATTTCAAAGATTTGGTGTTTGGTTATTAAAATATGATTTGTTTATAATGCATAATCATGCTCCAATTTTCCAAATTCCTTTTTCCAAAAAAGCTTCTATTGTTTGACGCGTAGCTTTATTAATAAGATTTGAATGAGAAAGTTTTTTCTCTTTAGCATAATCAATTAGTGTCATTATCTTCCTGCTCTCCAAGTATGCTAATCGTTTATAATAACTATTAGTAAGAGCCTTAGCTACAATCTCTTCCATTATCTCTGTTTTGCCTTTCTCATCAAATTCTTTAAAAGCATTATAATACTTTTTTCTATCAATAAATTTAATATTTATTGGCACAAAGCCTTCTCGTATTAATAGATAATTATTTATAACTCTTCCTATGCGACCATTACCATCACAGAAAGGATGTGTGTGCTCAAAATCAAGATGCAATCTCGCAATTCGTTTAATAATATTTTGATCACCGCTAGCATTATATTCCATCAACATCTTTTCTAATCGCTCTATTATTTCCTCTGATCTTGGCGCAATATGGCTTCCCACTCTCACATATTCTCCAGACTTACGAAATCTGCCCGCAACATCATCACGAATATTTGAAATAAGCATTTTATGAAGCAATAAAATAACATCAAGATTTATTTCTTGTTCCTTTGCTCGTTTATCTATATATAAAACCACATTAGCAAGATTTTTTGCTTCAAATATTTCTCGTTCACTAATAAATCTATCAAGGTCAATCTTAAGCAGAATCTTTTCTGTTTCTTCCAATGTAAGCGCGCTGTTCTCAATTGCGTTTGAGTTATACACTTGCTCAGGAATCTCAGCTTCATTGATAAGTTTAATAAGCGCCTCTTTTCCAATAGACGCCTTATAATATCTCTCGCGCAATGAGTTTATTTTATTGAAAACACTTAATACTTTAGTCATATGTCTATATTATAGTTTCTTTCACGTTTTTGTCAATAAAACCGTGAAAAAATACGATTTTTGATAGTTTTTCACGGTTTTGACCTGATTTTAATATTTTGAAGATTTGGGGCTGGGTTATTAATCTATTCTAGTCATTCAATAAACCTCTTAGACATATACGCTCAAAAAGCGATTCTTTGTATCTATCATTTTGGAAGCCTCATCTTGGAAACCTGGTTTCCAAACTCGCAACGAGGCCGGGTCTCGTTGCAAACTCATTGTAAATAAAGCGTATTTCAACAACTGATTCCCAATTTCGCAAATGTTGAAGAAAGATTCTGCTCTGTCTGGCAAAAAAAGTCGTCAGTCATTTTGTTTTCCAATCCGTATTTCGAATATACCCAATCAGCATAATGATAATTCATTCTATCAATTATCGCATAGTCAACTTTTCCTGCGAGCATTTCTGGAAGGCCTACTGTCCCCGGAAGTATCGGCGCAATCATAACATAGGTCCTTATGCCAGCGCTATGCAATTTATCAAGCGCCCTAATTCTGTCTTTTATTGGAGGGGCTTGAGGTTCAAAAATTCTTCTAACACTATCATCAGCTGTGGCAATACTGAAACCAACCTCAAAATTTTTCCCTTTTTTCAAAATATCCATGTCCCGCAAAACTAAAAGGGATTTTGTCTGAATCACCACTGGCCAGCCAGCACACGCCAATATCTCTAAACATTGGCGCGTAAGCTTGTATTTCTCTTCTATTGGCTGATATGGGTCGCATACTCCGCTTATCCAAACCTTGTCTTGTTTTTTCCTGCCAACTTCCGACCTCAACAAATCAGGGGCATTAATTTTAACATCAACAAATTGGCCCCATGGTTCCTTGTATCCTGTAAACCTTTTCATAAAACGAGCATAGCAATACGAACAACTATGCTCACAGCCAACATATGGATTAATAACATAAGGGAAAATTTTGGATTTAGATAAAATGGTTTTTGGCCGAACCTCTCTTATGATCATATTTAAACAAAAATAATAAACATCTCTAATTTAGTTGTGTCTCTTGGCTGATTCGAACAGCTATCTCCTACTCCGGATATTGAGCTAATTTTGGAAGAGTTATTCTTAATAATCTTGCCATATTTGTATATTATAATAAAAAATAGTGTCAAAAACCAGAGTTAACGCCATTTTAAAAAATGGAAGAGATTGACCTTTTAAAAATTTTGTAGTATAAATAAAGTATAGAGATTCGCATAATTTAAAGCTGTTTTACCGCTTTATAAAGGCGGTTTTAATTTTTATGGAAATAAGAAATATTGCAATTATCGCTCATGTTGACCACGGCAAGACAGCCCTTACTGACGCATTAATGCGGCAAACAGGAATGTCAGAGATCGGGGACAGCATGGATAGTGATGTTCTTGAAAAGGAAAGAGGAATGACAATCTATTCAAAAAATACCTCTGTTTATTACAAGAATACAAAGATAAATATTGTGGATACGCCAGGCCACGCTGACTTTGGTTCAGAAGTTGAGCGTGTTTTGCGTTCTATAGATTCTGTCATTTTAGTAGTTGACGCCCAAGAAGGCCCAATGCCTCAAACAAAATTTGTTTTGAAAAAATCACTTGAATTGGGACTGAAACCAATTGTAGTGCTGAATAAAATAGATAAGCCTGCAGCAAGACCCGATATTGTGCAAGAAATGATTTATGAGCTTTTCCTTGATTTAGAAGCAAGCGATGAACAGCTGGAATTTACTACAATTTATGCTATCGCTCGAGATGGCATTGCCAAAATAGGGATAGATGATGATTCTAAAGATTTGACTCCCCTCCTAGATACAATTTTGAAAGAAGTATCTATCTCTTCCAATGAAAAAGCAAGAAATAAACCTCTTCGCATGCAACCCTTTAATCTTGCTTATGATAACTTTATGGGACGACTCGCGATTGGAAGAATTTATGAAGGAAAAATAAAAAACAACTCTAATATAATCATTAAAGATATAAAGGGTGAAACTCGTGAAGGCAAAATCACAAAATTGTTTACTTTTGAGGGATTAAAAAGAAAAGAAATTGAAGAAGGTTTTACCGGAGACATCATAATGATTGCCGGTCTTCCTAATATATTTATTGGAGAAACTATTTGCGTGGATGTGGAACAAAAAGCTTTGCCAGCTATTAGTATTGACGAACCAACAATCTCGTTAAATTTATTGGTAAACAACTCCCCGTTTGCTGGGCAAGACGGAAAATATGTCACAAATAACCAACTTAAAAAAAGATTAATAAAAGAATTAGAGGTTAATGTTGGTTTAAAAATTGACTTTTCTGCTCTTGATTATTATAAAATCTATGGCAGGGGTGAAATGCATATCGCAATCCTGCTTGAAAATATGCGTCGCGAAGGTTATGAAATGCAAATATCACAACCACATGTAATTATCAAAGAAAAAGATGGCATAAAGCTGGAACCGTTTGAAGAGGTTACCATCATTGTGCCCAAAGAAATGTCTGGAACTGTTATTAAAAAACTTTCGAGTCGATGCGGCAAAATGATTAAAATAATGTCCAAGCGTAGTAATGTAAAAATTATTTTTGAGATTCCAGTCAGGGGATTACTTGGATATCGCAATGAATTTATAGTTGATACTAGAGGCGAAGGGATTATTTATGCTCAAATCATAGGATTTAAGCCCTATGTTGGAGATATCAAAAAAAATGATATGGGGTCAATGATTTCAATGGCAACCGGAAAAACTCTTGGGTTCTCTCTTTTTAATCTTCAAAATAGAGGAACTTTATATATTAAGCCGAGCACAGAGGTATATGAAGGAATGGTTATTGGAAACACGGCGAAGGGACATGACTTAACTGTAAATCCAACAAAAGGGAAAGAATTATCAAATATGCGCGCTTCAGGATCTGACGAGGCAATTACTTTAACGCCTCCAGTGAAACTAACGCTCGAGAAAGGCATTGGGATTATGAACCAAGATGAATACTTAGAAATTACTCCACTTAACATTCGTTTAAGAAAACAATTTCTAACCGAAAACGGAAGAACTAAGGCAAGCAGAAATAAATAAACTAAATTATTTCAATAATTGATTTTTGTAGATTTTTCCATCCGTGACAGTTTTTAAAAAAAACAGAAGCTCTCGCTTCTATCTGTACACATTGGCTCCGGGAAGCGGACGACGTTCGAACCTACTGGCAGACCACAAAAGAGTGGTTTGAGATACCAACTTTGACTGCTCCCTAATCTACTCCACCCTGCCACTCACTATTGTTTTTATCAGCTCCGCAGATTAGACGATGTTAGAATTATTTTATGCGTTCATAAAAATAAAAAAACACTAAAATAGTGGTCCTTTAACTAATATTCTAACTTCAGATTTAATTTCTCGGCTAATAATTGAATCCACTTATCGTGTCTATCTATTTGAGAAGTTATGCTAATATATTCTGTCTTCAAATCAGAGATAGCTTTTACTAAACCATCTACGGAAATTACTAAAAATTGTACTGATTCTCTCAGCCCATTAATATCTTCTCTCATCTCTTTTATATCCTCTTTCGTAGCACAGACTTCTGCTATTTTTTGTATATCTTCTTGGGTTAACATATTTTTATTATATATTAACTACAAAGATTGTGTCAAATATTGCTCCGGGGGTAGGGTTCGAATCTTGTGTCCCTGGGCTGATTCGAACAGCCATTTCCTCCTCCGGAGGGAGGTGTTTTATCCATTGAACCACAGGGACTAAATCATTTTGGAAACCTGGTTTCCAAAATTATTTTTGGGCGATTATGAAAATGTTTTTTCCTTTTTTGCTTCTTTCTAAAATTCCTTTTTCTTTTATTACAAATCCCGCGCTTTCAATAATCTTTTCCAACTCCTTTTCTGAAAAAATATGAATATATCTGTTTATAACAAGCTTGCCAGCGCTGTTTTTCCAAGGATAAAAAATATCTTTGAAATCAAGCTTTGTTCTGCCTATTAATTTAAGCAAAATATATTTTAATAAAAGTCGTCTCGCTTTCTTGTTATCATTTAAATCCCAAACAGTTAAGACAATCCTGCCTTCTGGTCTTAAAACCCGCCTCACTTCCTTTAAAAACTCTTTTCTTATAGCGCTTGACGGGATATGATGGAAAACAGCCAAGCAAAATACTTTGTCAAAAAAATTATCCTCAAAAGGCAGAGATAATGGCTTGCTGACAAAAAACTTGGCATCTGGATATTTGGCTTTAGCGATTCGTATTAAGGCGCCGGAAACATCAACTCCGCGATAATCAACATTATCCCCGACCACTTCCTTGAACCGCCCATTTCCGCATCCTAAATCCAGAATCTTGTCTCCTTCATTAATATAGTCCTGTAAAATCGCAAAATCAGGAGGAATATAATCTCGCTTTTTATCAAAATCATCTGCAATCACATCATAGTCCTGCCTTGTCTTATCCAATAAATATTCAGCAAAATCTTTTTTCATAATATGGAATTGGCAAAAGAAATCATTATCGCTCTTTTTAAAGAAAAGGATTTAAGCCCCGAGATTTTGAGTTCATTGAAGCGTTCTTATTCCAAGAAAAAAAGCGCGAAAATGATTCCAAACTCCCAATTATTAGAAGCTTATCACACCTTAATCAAAGATAAAAGAATAAGGCCAAGCCAGAAAATTGAGGAAGCTTTGCGGATTAAAAAAATCCGGTCGCTTTCAGGGATAGTTATTGTTTCTGTCCTTACAAAACCATTTCCTTGTCCGGGAAAATGTATTTACTGCCCTTCCCAAGCTAATGCGCCGAAAAGCTATCTTAAAGAAGAGCCAGCAGTGGCAAGGGCGATTAGATGCGAATATAACCCATATAAACAAGTTCAATTGCGGATTCGCGCGCTTGAGGCAATCGGCCACCCAACAGATAAAATTGATTTAAGAATTATCGGCGGAACATGGTCGTTTTACCCGAAAAATTATCAAAATTGGTTTATTAAAGAATGTTTTAAGGGAGCGAACAACTACAATCAAAAACAAAAAAACCAAAAGCCAAAACCACATGCAAAAAATAAAAACCTAAAACAAATACAAAAAGAAAATGAAAAGGCGGGACACAGGATAATCGGAATTACAATTGAAACAAGACCGGACTTTATTGATAAAAAAGAAATAAAACGATTAAGGGAACTTGGGATGACCAGGGTTGAGCTCGGAGTTCAGAGCATCTATGACAATATTTTAAAAATAAATAAAAGGGGGCATAATATTGACGCAACAATAAAGGCAACTCAACTCTTAAAAGACGCTGGATTTAAAATTTGTTTTCAGATGATGCCAAACCTGTTGGGGTCTGACCCGAACAAGGATGTTGAGATGTTTGAACAACTTTTCTCAAATCCAGATTTTAGGCCTGATTATTTAAAAATATATCCCTGCGCATTATTAAGAGAAGCTCCTTTGTATGATATCTGGGAAGAACGAGAATATAAGCCCTACACAGAAAAACAACTTTTGGAAATCATAATCGCAATCAAAAAGACAGTCCCATATTACTGTCGGATACAAAGAATTATTAGGGATATTCCGTCCCAATATATAATACAGGGCGGAACTAAAACATCTAATTTAAGGCAGATGATAGAAAAAATATCAAAACAGCAAGGATGGCAATGTAAGTGCATTAGGTGCAGGGAAGTTAAAGACAACTACAATCCAAAAGAAAAAATATATCTTTTCCGAACTGATTATGAAGCGTCTAATGGAAAAGAAATATTTTTAAGTTTTGAGAATAAAAACCGAACTCTGCTCCACAGCTTGTTGCGGTTAAGAATACCTGGCGAGATTGTTTTGCCTGTTCTAAAAAATTCAGGCATTGTAAGGGAAATTCACACTTACGGAAAATTAGTGCCAATATCCCGAAAAATAAAAGCTCCCCAGCACCGAGGGCTTGGTAAAAAATTGATGCAGGAAGCAGAAAGAATTATTAAAAAAGAATTCGGCTTGAAAAATATCGCTGTGATATCCGGAGTTGGAGTGAGGGGTTATTACAGAAAATTAGGATATGGACTGAAGCAAACTTATATGATAAAAAAACTGCAATAAATCTGCCTTGATTTTACTTTCCTTGGATTATTTTGCGTTTTATTTGGCACTTTCTGCCTATAAAGGGAGATGGAGTTCTAAAAGCAGTATTACCTGCTTTTCCTTTTTTCGCTTGTTTGGAAAAATATTTTTTCATACATAATTGATTATTGATTCCGGGAGACCCTAATCAAGCCGGAGCAAGGCACGATTTCAATCCCTTTTTTCTCCAATTCGTCTAAAAAGAGATTCACGCCAAGGGAATCGGAAGCCATATGTCCGGCTATCACCATATTAATATGAGCTGATTCCGCTTCTCTTTTATGCTCTTCTGAAACATGCATTCCTACAATGGTTCCAACCCCTGCCTGCGCCATTTTTTCATAAAGCTTTGGCGAGCCCTCTGTGCCTCCGGTAATCTCTGTAAAAGCGATTCTTCCGCAATGACTGTCTTTTTTGCCTACAAAAATCTTGGGTCCAATTCCATTTTTGATTGATAATTTATATTCGGGAATTTTTTCTATAATATCCAACAGTTCTCCCACTGTCTCCGGTTTTTTGCTTTCAACAATTTTTTTGAGGAAATCGGCTGCCAAATTATCACAAACAGTATGGAGACAGATTAAATTGGATTTCAAAAGCTTAGCTGCGTCAACTGTTCTTTGAGAATTTGGCTTGTTTAAGCCGCGGGCCACTTCTGATATTTTCTCTCTCATCAGCCCCTCTGCTATATTTATCGGGACTCCGTATTTGGCAAGAACTTCGCATTGGAGATTCATTACTTCATGAAGAGTTGCTAACGCTTTTCCTAATGGATGATGAGAAATAATCAAATCAATATTCCCAATTTCTTTTGCCATCAAAAGCTCGGCCGGGTCTATATCTATACCGATTAAAATCTTTTTTATTTCCTTGTCTTCAGATATGTTTAAAATGCGAGAATCAGAGTATGGATTTTTAAGCATTTCTAAATCAAAGTCCTGTTTTTCTTTTTCAGAAAAATTTTCATAATCGCGCTGTTTTTTGCTTAAAAACTTTTCTACTGCCTCTCTGCCTCGGAGGTCAGCAGTCATAGCCATCTGAACTGCTAAATCATGAATGTCTTGTATTTTCATTATTCAGAAACTTTTACTGTTTTAGGTTTTTTTAAAGTTTTTGATTTTTTCAATATCTTTGGAGCCACCTCTTTTTGCGCTGTATTATCAAATTTGGCATACAACTGTTTAATCATATCTTCTCTTTTACTAATATCTGAAGTCCCCCGGCGAATACGAGCTTTTTCCTGACGGATATGTTTGCGAGCGCTTTTATTTAATTTTTTATTCATAAAATTTTTCAATTTTTATTCTCCCTTTATAACTGCCAATGGTTTCAATCGAGCAACTTTTCTGGCAAGCCCTGCTCCCTGAACTACATCTACTACATCATTAATATTTTTATAAGCCAAAGGTGCTTCTTCGGCAATATTCCTCGCTGAATGACACTTTACCAAAATTCCCTGTTTTTGCAAGTGATTAACAACATCTTCCCCCCTGATTTGGTTAATTGCCGCATGCCTGGACATTGCTCTCCCTGCCCCGTGATTTACTGTATGCCAGGCCTCTTTTGACTTTTCCGTGCCCACGCAGACATAAGAAGATGTTCCCATAGAACCAGGGATAAGAACCGGCTGTCCAGCCGACTTATATCTTTCCGGAATCCCGGAATGCCCAGCTGGGAAAGCTCTTGTTGCACCTTTGCGATGAACTATTAACTTCATAATTCCGCCATTAACTTCGTGTTCCTCAATTTTAACAATATTATGAGCCACATCATACAAAAGAACAAGGTCATTGGAATTGCCAATTATTTCCTTAAACGCCTTGCGGGCATAATGGGTGACAATCTGCCTATTTGCCCAAGCAAAATTACAAACAGCATACATTGCTTTCAGAAAATTTTGACCTTCTGGAGAATTAAACGGGGTGCAAGCCAATTCCTTGTCTGGCACACTAATCTTATACTTTGGCATTGCTTGTAAAGCAGATTTTAAATAATCAGAACAATTCTGATGTCCCAAACCCCGCGAACCAGTATGAATCATTGCCACTATTTGTCCGGTAAATAATCCAAATGTTTCAGCTACTTGTTTGTCATAAATTTCTTCCACTGTTTGAATTTCTAAAAAATGATTTCCGCTTCCCAAGGTTCCGAGCTGGTCTCTCCCGCGATTTTTTGCTCTGTCTGAAACGAATGCGGAATCAGCATCGCGCATACATCCCCCTTCTTCACAATTTTCAATATCTTGTTCTACGCCATAACCCTGCTCTACTAACCATGGCACACCATTATCAAGCACTTTATTTATTTGGTTAATGCTTAATTTTGTTTTTCTGCCTCTGCCCAATCCCGAAGGAATTTCCTTTTCAATTCTGTCTGCCAACTTTTCTAAATATGGCTCAATCTCCTTTTGATTAAGTTGCGATTTAAGCAAACGCACCCCACAATTTTCGTCAAACCCTACAAATCCAGGAGAAATTACTCCTTGGCTTATCTCCATTGCTCCAACTCCTCCAATCGGCGGACCATAACCAGAATGGATATCAGGCATACCAAAAGCGTAACCAATAATTCCCGGCAAAAAAGCGCAATTCATCAATTGCTCTAAGGACTCTTCTTCTATTTGCGCCCATAATTTATCAGAAGAATAGATTCTAACGCCCACCCTCATTCCTTGCCTAAAAGACGCTGGTAATTCCCATAAATATTGGTCTATTTTTTTGAATGCATCTTTAACCATATTTAGAAATTATTTCAAAAATTACATTTCCTCTCTTGCTACCTGCCTGTCATCCCAGGAAATCTTTTTCCCTCCAGCCGCACAAATCCAGGGCTCGCCCCCTTTGCCTGTAATCGCCACTGTGTCCCCGGGGTTGGCTAAGGACAGCGCCCTCCTAATCGCCTCTCGTCTGTCAAAAATCTTCTCGCAATTAGCGCTCTGGGGAACGCCTGCCTCAACTTCTTCAATAATTTGAATCGGGTCTTCGTCATAAGGGTCTTCATTGGTTAAAATAATCTTATCGCAATATTGGCCTGCTAAAGACCCGAAAGCCGGTCTTTTCCATTTATCCCTACCGCCCCCGCAAGAACCTAAAACACATATTAATTTCTTTTCTGCGTTCTGCTGTTTTCCCATAGAAAGCGTTTTATATACGCTTTCAAGAGCTTTAGGCGTATGGGCATAATCAACCACTACTTTAAACGGCTCTTTTATCACGAATTCCATCCTACCCGGAATAGATTCTGTTTTCTTCAAGGCCTCTGCCATCACATTTAAATCTATACCCTGGGACATCCCGAAAGAAACAGCTGCCAGAGCGTTATAAATATTAAACTCTCCGACCAAAGGAATGAAAAATCCCTGTCCTTTTACAGAAAATTCCGAATGGTCATCAAATAATCTTATTGCTTCTCCGCTTACAATATTTATTCCCTTTGTTTCTGTTTTTGGCTTTTGGCTTTCTGTTTCTAGTTTTTGGCTTTTGGCTTTTGGCTTTATCATATATCCCCATTTCTCCTCAATTGGAAATTTCAGAAAACCATTGGCATACCTGTCGTCTAAATTAACTATAGAGCTCTTAATCCCGCGGACTTGGAACAACTTTTCTTTGGCTTGTTGATATTTTTCAAATGAACCATGGGATTCAATATGTTCTTTCTCTAAATTGGTGAAAATCACCGCGTCAAAATTGATAAACTTATGACGAAACTGCTTGATTCCTTCAGATGTTACCTCCAGCACAGCGTATTGACATCCTTTATTTACCGCTTGTCTTAAAAAATGATGCATCTTAAGCCGGCCCGGCATTGTCATTTTAAGTTTATTCTGTCTTGTTTTATCTCCTATTTGGAAACGAATTGAAGAAAGCGAAGCAACCATAAATCCCGCTTGCCTTAGAATATCCGAAATTAGCTGAATTGTCGTGGATTTTCCATTAGTTCCAGTCACTCCAACCACCACTATTTTTCTTGACGGGAATCTATATAAAACAGCGCCTAATAGAGGAAAAAACTGGTAATACCAGTTCAGAAGAAATTGCGGAAAAATCTTTTTTAGGATTCTTTTTATCATTTCTTTGTGAATTGTCTTAACGCCTGTTGGACTCTTTGACTCGTGTCTTTGACTTCCATTGGCACATTTGATAACGCCTCTTTCGCTTCTTTTTGAGAAAACCCTAATGCTACCAAGCCCCTGAATGCCTCGTCTTGTTGCGGACTTTTATCTTTTATTTCCTCGATTCTTTTTATGCTGCCCCCTAATTCCAAGATAATCTTCTGAATTTTCTTTTTCCCGATTCCTTTAATTTTGGAGAAAAAACCAAAATCCTGGATTTCTATGGCTTCTTTAAGCTCGTCAAATGTTCCCAATGAGGCGATAAGCATTGCTCCTTTGGGCCCGATTCCTGAAACTTTTTCTATAATTTCAAAGACCCTTAATTCTTCCTGCGTCAAAAGCCCGTATAATTCCGGCTTTTCATTGCGAATAGCGAAAAAAATAAAAAACTCTACTATCTCTCCTATATTTAATTTTTCCAAGGTCTTTGGGGAAACAAAAACCTTAAAACCAATATCATTGTTTTCAACAATAACAAATTCTTCATCTTTTGCTTTTATTTTACCCCTGATAAAAGAAATCATTGTTTAATATTACCCTATTCCCCGCCTGTTTTCAACTACCCACTCGCTATCATTTTCAAACAATTATTTTCAAAATTTGACTTTATATCACGCTCAATGTAAAAAAACCGCACACAAGGAGGCGACATAATGTTTTGCGCGGGATGGACCAATTGAAAAAGTTCTAACATCCTACGCCAAATGATTCAAAAACCCTCATGAATAGAGGGTTTTTGGAACAGCTCCCCTTGTTGAACGCATTCAGTAAAATGGGTAAAATGGTACACGTCTCTAATTTGCCTAATTTGCTATAACTATTGACTAATTGTAAACTCGTTAGAGTATACAGCATGGCTATCTTGCATTTCTTCGTTACGTGAATAATAAAAAAAGAGTCTATAGGTGCCAACTTCTATTTCATCTTCCCATTCTGGATTTGTTTCTAATATTTCAATAATTTCTTCCCCAGATTCTATCTTGCTAGGAATCCTTTCGAAGTCTACGCCAGGTGGAGCTTGGGGTGGTGATAGGCATGGTGATATATCTACTACTCTAAATCTTCCATTTATAGTTTTTTGAGCAAAGCAACACTCTGGTTGACAAAGATTGGGCTGATAAAAAATAGGCGTACCTTGATTGTGTATTTTTATTATAATTTCTTCGCCTTGTACATACTCTAATTTATTTGTTGAAACAGTTGGTTGTTTGTTAAAACTCATTTTCTCATCTCCTTCAATCATAAACTCGTTAGAATAAGACACATTGCCGTCTTCTGAAGACGAATAATACCATCTAAATCCAATTCGATAAATGCCAGCTGGAGCTTGAATTCTTGATCCTTCGACTTGTACCAACATGTCCGATTCTATTTGTATTTGTATCTTTGGTTCTAGCAAGAGCCAGCCCTCATTCATTCTTTCTTCTGACGAAGATGGTCCTATTCGTGGCTCAGCAATTGAAGTATAAATACGTTTCCATACATTTTCACTATTCTTTTTATCTATAAAAACACCGCCGCAACATGGCGAGAAACTTGGACTATATTCAATATTTTTCGTTGTTAAATTAGAAATATCAATTTTCACGCTTTCACCTTGAGCATATTCTGTCTTATCTGTGACCAAGGTTACTTTTTCTTCGCCTTGAGAGTGTTCAGTCTTATCCGTGCCCAAGGATACTTCTTCAATTGACGAGTTTATATCAAGAGGCGTTTTATTGCTCAGTACTTTCCATGCTCCTATTGAAATAATTAAAATTAATATAACAATGCCAGTTATCCATACATTTTTTTTATTGCTAGTTAATTTTTTGATTTGTGCTATTAAATAATTTTTAAAATTATTCATATTTATTTTTAACAATTTAAGTAAAATGCTACACGTCCCTAATTTCTCTACTTCTTCCTGTATTTTATTCGGTAGCAGCCCATTAATAAACTCAGGACATCTACCATAGACAGAAGCAAGCAGTATCTCCTCAAGACAACTCGCTCTTGAAAACCGTAGTCGTCAAGATTCTGGTTGTTTTTTCTCTTTCTTTATTGAAGAGAGAGTTCGGCGATAGCAATCCGTAAACTGCTATACATTAGCCTATACTCATTTATCAGTATATCAAATCTATACATATTTTAAAAGAGGAGGAGGGCTGTCCACCATGTGTGGCCAGCCCTCGTTCATGTTTTTCGCTCCGGAGACAAGGAATCAAACCCCCAAAAGGGTTCAAAAGTCTCAAGAGTACAAAGCGCTACTGCGGGAGAAAGCCGGACGCCGACCCACAGTGCTGATAGGCATAGCCGACCCTGTACGCGTCGAACCCGACCTCTCCTATATTTAATTTTTCCAAGGTCTTTGGGGAAACAAAAACCTTAAAACCAATATCATTGTTTTCAACAATAACAAATTCTTCATCTTTTGCTTTTATTTTACCCCTGATAAAAGAAATCATTGACTCGTTTTTACTTTTTCTTGAAAAAATCTCTTAACCTGTTCCCACATAACGGGAACTAACATTTTTGGCATAGGGTCATTGTGAGCATCATCAAAAAAGACCAAACTTTTCAAAATATGCACCATATTATAATCAATGCTCTTATATTTCTTTTCAAACAATACTAATGCCTGTTTTAATGAAATGCCCTGCTGGCAAATAAAGTATAAATCAATAAAGTCCTTCTTGCTTCCACGGGAAGAAATCGCAGAAATTTTCATACAAGCGATATCTTTTATGTCAGCAACATTAATATTGCCAATTTTTTTCAACGGAAAAAGAAGCGGATAATCGTATGTCAAAAAAGCGATTTTTGTGTCATTAAAAACTCCTGTCAAAGTATTTTCTGATTCTTTTGCGATTGAAAATTTACCTAACTTTTTAATCTTCTGAATCATTGATTGGCTGTTGAACTCTTTTTTGCTGAAAAAATCCAAATCAACAGAAATGCGATGCTTTAAATATAAAGCCAACCCTGTGCCGCCAACAAGATAAAAATTTGCAATCAGGCCTGATTTTTTTAATATCTCCAGATTGCTTTGTGTTTTTTTTGAAATGATTTGTTCAAGCATAAAATTTTATTCTTATCTAAATCAAAAATAAGCTGCCAAAAATTGGCTGATTTTTGCGAAAGGTTTTTGGAAATAGAAAGGGTATTTTTAATTTCTTCTGAAGGAAAATTATCTTCCATCCATTTTATTGATTTTTTGTCTCCATATTCTAAAATCCTCTCAATAACAAATTGTGAGTGCTTTTTTATGTCCAGGGTTAAAAATTCCACATCCCAAAAATATTTCTGCAAAAATTGGGGTATTTTTTCCATATCTGCTTTAATATTACCCCATTCCTCGTCTCTTTTCAATCATTTGGACTTGAAACAAAAATCAAGATATGATATTGTATCAATCACAAGAAATTATAAGGAGATATCTTGTTTCTATTTTTCATTTTTCATTTTTCATTTTTCATTTTTAATTTTACTAAAAAGAATATGCCTATTAAAAAAGCAGCCATCAAGTCACTAAGAAAAGAACGCAGGAACAGGGCGTCTAATTTGCGTTATAAAAAAACAATTAAGGACTTGCAGAAACAAATCCTTTCTTTAAAAAAAGAAAACAAAATAAAGGAAGCGTTAGAATTGCTTCCCAAGTATTACAAAGCAGTTGATAAGGCGGCAAAAGAAAATGTCATCAAGAAAAATACTGCTAATAGAAAAAAATCCAGCGTCACCCGGATTCTAAAGTAAAATCCTCTAAATATCTGCAATCAATAATTCCAGAGCTGTCTCTGGTTTTATTTTTCCTGTTTTAACTGCCAAATCCATTTTAAAAATTTTTAAATAAATATCTTTCAGTTGAACCAAAGAAAACTCGTTGGCAAGCCAAGAGCTTTTTTTTACAACAAAAGGATGCATGGGCCTTAAAATCTTCACTTTTTCCTCAAAAGAACTGCTCTCTAATTCTTTGACAATCAATAAATTTCTAAATTGATATATTATCATTGAAAAGATATAGAACGGGGAATCGCCTTTTCCCAAATGTTTGTATAGCAAATCAAGCGCAATTTTTTTGTTTCCCGAAGCAATTGCATCAATGGTCTTAAAAATCACGGCTTCAATGTTCGGTCTTACCAATAATTCCACATCCTTTTTTTCAATGCTCTTTTTTTCCGCCTTATAAGCAACGAGCTTTTTGATTTCTGATGATAATCGCCACAAATCGCCACCTGTTGAATTGACCAATAAAACAAGCGCATCCGGCTTAATGGTCGCTCCAAGTAAAGATAATTCTTCTTTAATCCATTTTTTTGAATCCTCTGCTTTTAAAAGGTCAAATTTATAAACAGTGCCTTGTTTCTTTAAAAGTTTTAGAAAATCCGCATCAATAGACGCATTGCCTTCTTCATAAAAAATTATTGAGACATCTTCGTTCCCTGATAAGCTTTTAATTTCTTTTATAATTCCTTCTTTAAAATTCGCATTGCCAAGAACATTCCTTAGGATAACTATTTTTTTCTTTTCAAACATTGAGCTATGCCTTAACTCGTTTTTTAAATCTTCTATTGTAACAACTTCATCCCCAAGCGAATCCAAAGACAAAGAAATCTTATTTTCCTTTTCAAAAGCGCTAACTATCTCTTTTAGTTTTTGCCATGCCCTATAAGTATCTTTTCCAAAAATTAAAACAAGCATATTGCGCGAAGAAAAGTCCTTGCTCAGGACTTTCCTCGAGATTATTCTTGCCAAGACCAATGGAACTATTCGCTTTTGCTGGGCGCGGATTTCTTCTCAAAAATGTTTTTAATCTTTTCCACTATTTCCTCTGGTGTAAAATGCGCCTTTACCAGGAAATCAACTGCCCCCAATTTCAGCCCCCTCTCTATCTCGTCTCTTTGCCCCAGATTTGAAAGTATAAGCACAGGCACTATATTTGTGCTCGGATTGTCTTTTATCCTCTCTAACACCTCAAAGCCATCAAGTCCCGGCAGAATGAGGTCAAGCAAAACCAAGTCCGGTTTTGCCTCCTCTATTTTTCTCAAGCCCTCTTCTCCGTCTATTGCTTCATCTATTTTAAATCCCTCGCTTAAAAGCTTTCTTGATATAAGCTCTCTTAGGAATTTATCATCTTCTATAACGAGAATATGTTCTTGCATAATTTTACTCAATTAACTTAATTATTGTTGCTGTCTCCGATTTGTTTTATAACTTTTTCCACCACTTCCACTGGGTCAAACTCTGTTTTAACAAGCCAATCATTGGCCCCTAATTGTTTCGCTTTTTCCAATTCCACCGGCTGTCCAGAGTTGGAAATAATAATCACTGGGATATTTTTTATGGAATCGTCTTCCTGTTTTTTCTCCAAAAGCTCAAATCCTCCCATTTTTGGCATAACTATATCCAACAATATTAAATCAGGCACAATTTCTTTAATTCCTTCCAGTCCTTGCAATCCGTCAATAGCCGTAAAAACCTCGTAACCCAATTCACTCAACTTCTTTTTTAATAGATTCAAAAGCAATTCTTCGTCTTCTATAATTAAAATTTTCTTAGCCATATTTTTTGGATTTTAATTCTATATCTATTTTAACCATTTGACAGGGACTGTCAAACGCAAACCCCTTTTTCTTATTTTATAACGAACACATTATTTTTACCATCTTATCCTATGGCTGGCAGAAAAATAGTAAATGTGGTGCCTTTTTTCTCTTCTGAAACGAATAAAATCCTGCCCTTGTGTGATTCTACAACATTCTTTGCAATAAATAAACCTAATCCAGTGCCTTCGGTCTCTTTTCTCACAGCATTATCAGCCCTGAAAAATTTGGTAAAAACTCTGTCGTGTTGGTCTTTGGGAATGCCTATTCCGCTGTCTTTAATAGACAACTCTACTTCGTTTTTCTTTCTGGTCAGGGAAATTTCTACGCTACCTCCCAAATCAGTATAAAATATAGCATTTTCAATAATATTTTTGACAGCAAGGGTCAATTTTTCAATATCCGCCCTAATGACTTTCGGGGCTTTGGTCTTAGAAGTTTTAAAAATAAACTTTACGCCTTTCTTTTGCGCTAATGGCTTCAGCGAGACAATCATTGACTCTACAAGCTCCCCAAAATCTATTATTGTCGGTTTATACATAAATCTTCCTTCTTCTATCCTAGCAACATTTAATAAATCATTAATCAGGCGAATCATTCTTTCATTCGTCTGATTAGCGCGGGACAACATCTCTTTTTGTTCAGAATTAAGAGTTCCCATCTCTCCCTCCAAAATCATAGATAATGACCATTTTATAATTGAAAGAGGTGTCCTTAACTGATGGGCTGCCACTGAAACAAACTGGCTCTTTAAGCGCTCTATAACCTTTTCTCTGGAAATGTCATGAAGAATAACCAAAGTAGAAGCGTCTTCTTCCCCTGGATTCAACGTCTGTGTCGTAACCTCTACAACCAATTCTCCTTCTTTGAAAGGCAATTCTTCCCTAAAAACATCTTTCTTCCTAGCTTCAAGTATTTTTGCCAAATCTTTTGCCTGCGACCAATTTGCTAATTCAGCGATTGTTTTCCCAATAAGAACATCTTGTTTTATTTTTAAAAGTTCCTCTGCCCGCGGGTTCAACAACTCCAATTCTCCCGCAGAATCAAATATCAACAATCCGTCAATAAAATTGTTAAAAATTACCTGACTTCTATTTTTTGTTTTTTCTATTTGCTGTTTAGCTGCTTCGGTATCCTCAAGCATATTAAGCAAGGCGGTTCTTGAGTTCTCTAAATCCTTTGTTCTCGCTTTGATTCTTTCCTCTGTCTTAGTTTGCAGACCCTTCAAAATGGTAATATCTGTAATCCCTACAAAATATCCTGTCAATTCCCCCTTACTGTCTCTCTTCGCTGCGAATGATGCGCTCACCGGTATTTTCCCTTTGCCTTTAACTATCAAAGATAATTCTTTATTCTTGACCACGCTATCTTGTTTTGACGAATTAAGACACTCATTAATATCGCTTTTTTCAGTAAAAAAACTATATAAATATTCTCCAACCACCTCGCTGAAGCGAAAGTTAGTTAGTTTTTCAAATGCCTTGTTAATATTGCTTATCATCCCGGTCGGGCTTACATCGCAAATTGACAAAGGCAAAAAAGCAAGAAAATCATCCAAATAAGCAGTCACCTCATTCAGGTCTTGCTTCAATCTCTTTATCTCTTTTTCTGCCTGTCGAACCATTTTATAATTTTTTCATTAATTGTTCTTTTAGGCCGCTTATCTCTTCCTTGAGTTCAATCATCTTTAATTCCCGGCCAACAGTAAGTTTATGGAATGTCTCTAATTCGTCTATCCTTTCCTGTAATTCTCTGGTTCTCAATTCAATGTTTTCCTCTAATTTTTCGGCAAATTCTTTCAACTCCCTGGTTCTTGCAGCAACCCTGATTTCTAAAACATTTTTCGCCTCACCTAATTCTTCTGATTTTTTCTGCAATTCTATTGTCCTTTCTTTCACTTTTTCTTCAAGTCCAACATTTATGTCCTTGAGTTCAATGTTCGCCCTGCTGAACCGCCCCCAAAATTGGTCTATTGAACTTCTAATTATTAAAAAAACGAATAGCGCAATAGCGACAGGGATAATCGCCACACGCAAATGTTGGAGAGGGCTCTCAAGAATAGGATAGTTAGAATAAGCAGGATACCTACCCGTATATTCCAATATTGACAGGGTGATTAAAATTGCTAATGAAAAAAGGTAGAAAAAATCATTTACCCTCTTGGAAATAAGCAAGGGATGAATCAAAACAGCGTATAATAAGAAAAACGGAATAGAGATAATGGAAATGCGCATTTGATAAAAAACAGCAACCGGCATAAAGAGGTATAGAACTGCGCTCAATGCCATTAACTCTGCGAAGACCATAAGCCCCACAATCAATCTGGCCATCTTTAGTCCTATATTGGGACGGTTGCTTAAGTATGATGTAATTGGGATTATTAAAAAAAGAACTATCAAATAACCGCCAATTATATGATAAAAATAAGGGAATGGTTTGAGTATGATTCTCATTACTAAAAAAAGCGCAATTACCCCCAAAATAATATATTTTCTGCGCTCCTTCTCTTTGCCCAGGTTTTCTAATATAGTTGACTTAATTTGGCTTTCTTTTTTAAGCTCTTTTGCCATCAATATTTTTTTAATTCATTTATTATAACAATTTATTCCATTGAAAGGAATTTTGATTGAGAATATAAAGTGATTTGAACCGTTAAAATCAAAAATCTCCTAATTTTGTCTGATGCGACTCTGGTAATCTTTTAATCAAACTGTAAAATCCAAGCTCCTGAAAAATTTTTATTATTTTTTCTCTATCCAGCGGTCGGCATTGGCATTGCTCAAGAACAAAATCAATCGGAACATCGGTGTTTATCTCCGCCAGCGCCCTTGAAAAAAGCGCTTGCTCTTTATAGGCAATAAGTTTTTCTTTAATGCGAAGCGAGATTAAATCCTTGCTTTCTCCGCTCTCAATCGCTTTGTAGATATTGTCCACAGACCCAAATTCTTTTAACAGCCCTATGGCTGTCTTTGGGCCAATGCCTGTCACGCCAGGTATATTGTCAGATGGGTCTCCCCTCAATGCGCGATAATCTGTCAATTGCTCGGGGGCTAATCCATCGTACCTTTCTCTGACTAATTGCTCATCATAAATCACTGTATCAGAAAGGCCCCTTTTAAGAGTATAAACCTTTGTATTTTTATCAACCAAACGCAAGGCATCCAAATCTCCGGTAACAATAATCACTTCTATCTCTGGGATTATCTGCTTTCTTTTGGCATGCTTTGCTATGGTGCCTATCACATCATCGGCTTCAAATCCTTGTTTCTCAAAAACAGGAACTCCAAACGCCTCAAGCACTCTTTTTATTATCGGAATCTGGTTATAAAGCTCATCCGGCGCTTTTACTCTTTTTGCCTTATATTCCTCGTATATCTTGTCTCTAAAAGTAGGGCCTGGCAAATCAAATGTCGCAGCCACGCAATCAGGCCTCATATCTTTAAGCGCCTTCAAAAAGACCAAGAGAAATCCGTAAACAGCATTTACTAACTCCCCCTTAGGAGAGGTAAGGGGAGGTAGGGCATGAAACGCCCTATGAACCAAGGCATTGCTGTCAATTATAACTAATCGTTTTTTATCCAACATTTTATTTGCTTTTAATAATAATTTCTCGGATATTCTTATGCTTAAACTCAAAATTAATAATTGTAATATATTTTGGCAGGGCTTTTTCAATCTTTTCTGCCCATTCAATAATAATTATATTTTTCGGGTCAGAAATTATTTCTTTGAAGCCCAAGTCCTGAATTTCTCGCGAATCATTTATTCTATAACAATCAATGTGATAAAGATATTGAAATTCAGAGTTTGGAATTTGGAATTTTTTAAGAATTACGAATGTTGGACTCAAAATTTTATCCACAACCCCCAGCCCTTTTGCAAAGCCTTGAGTAAAAGTCGTTTTTCCGCTCCCCAAGTCGCCATGCATAGCAAAAACCATCGCTTGATTATTTTCAAAATCAGGACCAGTTTTAAGGCATTTTTTAGCGATATTCTCCGCTAAATGCTGGGTTTTGATATGGGAATTTGTTTGTATCTTTTTTCTCATTGACTTTTAAATTGATAAAATATAGATTGAATTAATGACTGAAGGCCTATACCAAGCAAAAAAACTTATTGATGGCGCTAAAAATATTTTAGTGCTCACTTCTCAAAATTCGAACATTGATTCATTGGCATCGGCTGTTTCCCTCTCTTATACTTTAAACAATAAAGGCAAGATTGTAAATTTGCATCCTCATGCAATACCCCAAAAATATGCCTTACTGTTTCCTCAAACCGCTAATCCAAATAGGTTTGTTATTTCTATCAAAGGCAAAGAAATCTCCGAGTTGTATTATGAAAAGGAAAAACAGATACTCAAAATATTTTTGAGTCCACGGGGCAAAAAAATTACCAAGGATGATATAATATTTGACGATTTTCAAAAATTGTCAGAAACAGAGCCAGACCTCCTGATAACAATAGGGATAGATAGGTTAGAAAGATTAGGGGACTTCTATGAAAAAAATTTCAAGCTTTTTTATCAGACCACCATACTGAATATAGATAATCAAACGACAAACAACAAGTTTGGCAACATAAATCTAATTTCTGAAAACCTGCCAATGGCCTTAATATCCAACCAACTGCTTGAATTGCTTCAGGGTCAAATAGACCAAAATATTAAAACATGGATTTTGGCTGGAATAATCGCTTTTTCCAAAGACAATGGCTTTAATCAAGAAATAATGGACAATGTTTTAGAGCTGATAACGCCTAATATTCAATATAAAGAATTGCTAAATCTTTTTGCGAACAATGGCAGCGCTCAACAGCTTAAAATCCTAGAAATCGCTTTGAAAAAAATCGAATTCCGCAGAGACAAACGACTTCCTTCTATTTCTTTGATGAAAAAAGATTTTCAAGAATCAGGAGCTAATGCGAGGGACTTAATTTTTATATTAAAAGAACTCACAAGCAATCTCCTGCAATTTCCTTCTCTTCTCCTTCTGTGGGAAAGTCAAGACAACCAAACCACCATAAGTGGCGTTTTTTATTCTTCCAAGCCCTACTCTGGGAGCAAGATACTTGAGGCATTTAATGGAGAACGCAAGGGCAAGGGTATTATATTTAAATCAAAAAATGGTAAGATAAATGATATAAAAGAAAAAATAATGGAAATCATTTTTTAGCATTTTATTTATGGTAAAAATCACTGACAAAATCATAATACCTCTTCAAATATCCGAACAAATGCAAAAAGCGATAAAATCAACGGCTGATTTTAAGGCAGAATTAGAAAAAAATATAAATGAAGAGACAACAAAAATTATTGAAAAGGTTTTGTTAGGCGCAATTTCTTTATCTGCTTCTGATATTCATTTTGAGCCCAGAGAAGAAGATATCCGTCTGCGGATACGGTTAGACGGCATGCTCCATGATGTAATGTTTTTTCCCCCAGAAACATACCGCTTACTTCTTTCCAGAATAAAACTTCTTGCAGGCCTTAAACTAAATGTCCATAATAAGCCGCAAGACGGGAGCTTCTCTATCGCCATACAAACAAAAACAAATAAAGAGCAGGAGATAGAAATCAGAACATCAGCCCTGCCAGCGGATTTCGGAGAATCGGTTGTGATGAGAATTCTAAATCCAGAAAGTTTAAAAAGCATGGAAGAACTTGGGTTAAGGCAGGATTTGTTGGAGTCGTTCAAAAAAGAAATCAAAAAACCAAATGGGATGATAATTGTTACAGGACCGACCGGGTCTGGCAAAACCACCACTCTTTACGCTTTTTTAAAATATATTCAAAATCCAGAAATCAAAATCATCACCATTGAAGACCCTATTGAGTATCGGCTTGACGGCACTTCTCAAACAGAAGTTAATCCTAGCCAAGGATATGATTTTGCGAGCGGACTGCGTTCTATAGTAAGACAAGACCCTGATGTAATCTTGGTCGGAGAAATCAGGGATTTAGAAACAGCAAAAATATCCCTTCAAGCAGCCCTCACTGGACACCTCGTTTTTTCTACCCTGCATACAAACGACGCAGCTGGAGCCATCCCCCGCTTGATATCTTTGGGGTCTGACCCTATTAATATCGGCCCAGCCATAAATATGGTAATCGCCCAGCGATTAGTTAGAAGGGTTTGTAAGAAATGCGCTGGGATAAGAGAGGCAACACCGGAAGAATCAGAAGAAATAAAAAGGGTGATGAAAAATATTCCTAATTCCATTGTTCAGGAGCCGATAAAAATGGCTGTTATAAAAGGATGTAAAGAATGCAGTTTTACCGGATACAAGGGCCGGCAGGGTATATTTGAAGCATTTTTAATCAATGACCAGCTTGAGTCCCTTATTGTGAAAAAACCAGCTGTTCCTGAAATTAAAAAAATCATTGCCGAAAACGGAATGATTACGATGTTCCAAGATGGAATGATAAAAGTTCTCGAACAAATAACCACAATAGAAGAAGTGAAAAGAGTCACTAGTGAAAACTAAATCCCTGACTACATATCTTCGTAGGCAACAAAGACCAGAATTTTTCCGAGGAATAACCCAGCCGGAGCCAGTTTACCCGGGCTAAGAAAAACCCCTAAGCAGCCAGGGATCGCTTTTATTATAACAAATAACAAAATGATTGTCAACCCCTCTCGTGAATTTGCTCAAAAAAAGAAAACATTGCTTAACAATGTTGATTCAAAAGAAGAAGAAACATTAGACCAAACTCTGCGACCAAAACAATGGGGGGACTTTATCGGGCAAGAGAGAATAAAAAAAAATATCCAGATTATCCTGCAAGCAGCCCAAGAAAGAAAAGAAGCGGTTGACCACCTTCTTTTTTGCGGCGGACCTGGTCTTGGAAAATCAACTTTATCGCGCTTAGTTGCCAAAAGTATTGGCTCTAATATAAGAATTATAACCGGCCCTGCGATTCAAAGGCCAGGTGACTTGGCAGCAATTCTAACATCTCTATCTGAAAGAGATGTTCTTTTTGTTGATGAAATTCACCGTTTAAATAAAACATGCGAAGAAATTATCTATCCAGCTATGGAGGACTTTAAGCTGCATATTATAACAGGCACTGGACCAATGGCAAGAACTTTAGAAATAGACCTTCCCCCATTCACTCTTATAGGAGCAACAACAAGGGTTGGACTACTCACTTCTCCATTGAGAGACCGGTTTGGAGCCACTTTTCAGGTTGAGTTCTACTCTGAAGATGATGTCCAAAAAATCATAAAAAGGTCTGCTAATATTTTATGCTTAGAAATAGACGATGAAGCAATAATGCTCATAAGCCAATGCTCAAGATTCACTCCGCGCATAGCCAACCGACTCCTTAAAAGAATCCGGGATTTTGCCCAAGTAGAAGGAATGAAAAGAATCAACAAGGAAATAACTGAATTGGGATTATCAGCATTAGAAATAGATAAAATGGGGCTGGAGCCGCAGGATAGAAAAATTCTTGAAATACTAATTCGGAAATTTGATGGCGGTCCAGTTGGTTTACAGGCATTGGCTGCTTCAACCAACGAAGAACAAGACAATATCTTGGCGGTCTACGAGCCATATTTACTGCAACTCGGCTTGATTATAAGAAGCCCCAAGGGAAGAATAGCCACCCAAAAGGCATACGAGCACCTTGGGATAAATCCAAAATCAAAAATACAAAATACAAAATTATTATAGTTTTTGAATTTCTTTTTCTAACTGCTTGCTTCAGCGCAACCAATTTTGTTTTAGCCAAGGAAAACCCGATGGTTGTTATAAATGAGCTGGCATGGATGGGCACAGAGAACTCTTTTAATGACGAATGGATTGAACTTTATAACCCAGGCGATTATCCTGTAAATCTGGATGCTTGGACTATTCAAACAAAAGATGAATCGCTGAAAATAAAATTATCAGGAAGCATTGGGGCAAAATCATATTTTCTGCTTGAGCGGACAGATGATTCAACAATACCTGAAATCATTGCTGACATCATATACAAGGGCGGATTAAATAATCAGGGAAAACAGCTTTTGCTTTTAGATAATATTGGTCAAGTTGTTGATAATATTGATTGTTCTTTAGGATGGTTTGCTGGAAACAATGAGAATAAAAAAACAATGGAAAGAATTGTTTCTCATGTGTTAGGGTCTGACCCTAACAATTGGAAAACAAGCCAGAGCCCAGGAGGCACGCCAAAATCAGAAAACAGCCCAAATGAAAATATTGTTCCTAAAAAAGAGCTTATTATTTCTGACAAAAATTATAAGAGCTCAAAATTTGCTCCTGTATTGTCAATCAGCATAGGCGCTTCTGCTTGTATTTCTGTTGTTTTTTCTGCAATTTGGTTGAAAATAAGGAAAAAATCAAGTAAGATAAAATATCAATGATTAATCCGCCCGAGGCAGACGAGTGATTAGTAATAAGTAATTAATATTTATGAGTGGGCACAGCCATTGGGCTACAATTAAAAGAGGCAAAGAAGCAGAAGACCGGAAACGGGCGCAGATTTTTTCAAAATTATCCCGGGTTATTTCAGTTGCCGCAAAAATAGGAGGAGACCCTCAAATGAACCCAAGCCTAAGGATTGCTGTTGAACAAGCGAAAAAAGCTAATATGCCAAGCGAGAATATTGAAAGGGCAATCAAAAAAGGCATTGGCGAATTACAGGACGAGATATTGGAAGAATTTTGTTTTGAGGCCTATGGGCCAGCTAAAAGCGCTCTTATAATCACTGGAATTACTAATAACAAGAACAGAACTCTTACTGATATAAAGCAACTTTTATCTCACAATAATGCTAAGTTAGCAAACGAAGGTTCGGTAAAATGGCAGTTTGAAAATATGGGAATTATTATTTTAGAAATCCCTGAAGCAATGGAAGAAAATGATTTGGAAATGGCAATCATTGAAGCAGGCGCCGAGGATATCAAAAAAATAAATGACCTTATTGAGGTTTGCACCAAGCCAGAAGATTTAGAAACCGTAAAAAGGGCTCTTGAAGAAAAGAAATTTAATATAGAATCAGTCAATTTAGGGTGGATAGCAAAAGAAGAGATAGATGTTGATGAAAAAGAAAAGGCATCAATAGGAAGGCTTTTCGAGGCGCTTGATGATAATGATGATGTGCAAGATATTTACTCAAATATAAAATTATAATTTCTACTCATGATTATTTTAGGAATAGACCCCGGAACGGCAAGGACTGGCTACGGGGTTGTTAGAAAATCTCAAAGAGGAATAGATTTTGTTGCATGCGGATGCATTAAGACATCCCCAGATGATTCCCCAGAGAATCGACTGAATCAAATTTTTAACCAAGTTAATGGTTTGATAAAGGATTTTTCTCCAGATGCTTTGTCTGTAGAAAGATTGTTTTTCTTTAAAAATGCCAAGACCGCCATTCCTGTAAGTCAGGCCCGTGGAGTTATATTGTTGGCAGGAGAAAGAAAAAAAATACCTATCTACGAATTCACTCCTTTGGAGGTTAAAATGAATATTGTCGGTTATGGCAGAGCTCAAAAAATGCAAATGCAAAAAATGATTAAAAAACTTTTGGACTTGGATGAGGTGCCCAAATCAGACGACGCTGCCGATGCCTTGGGTCTGGCTATTTGTTGCGTATATCTCCTAGAATCTAAAAGATTTCCGAAAAAAGCTTGACAAACGACTTGATAAAATTATAATGAGCATATCAATTTAAAAAGGTCGTTCATTTTCCAATGTAAATTAAGTTTAATCAATTATGGAATACGAAGATAAAAGCGTTAACATCTTGACCAATCAGGAAGAAGAGGAAGAATTGGGAGGCGTAGAAGAAGGTCTGCCAGTTGAAGAGGGCGTGGAAGAAGGAGCGGAAGTAGAAGAGGCTCCTGTGGAAGAAGAGACCACAGAGGAAGGCGGAACAGAAGAGAATCTTGATGAAGAAGAAGTTTAATTCCTCAAAACCCCTGCCTTCTGGCAGGGGTTTTGTCTTATGATGTTCTTAAAAATTTATCATCACCAAACATATGGAGATAATTCCAGGTCAAAGCGCATTTTAAAGAAAATGGGGCGGATTTTTTTATTTTCAATTATCGGTTTTAGCTTTATTGGATTATCTGTTTTTATTTATTTTGCGAAAGACCTGCCAAGGCCCGAGGTCTTCACAGAAAGAGAACAAGTGATGCCTACACGAATCTATGACCGCACAGGAGAAACATTATTAAGAACAATTTACGGAGAAGAAAAAAGAGAACTCGTGGCTTTAAGCGATGTTCCAGACCATTTGATTAAGGCAGTATTGGCAGCTGAAGATGATAATTTTTATAACCATCACGGAGTGGACTTCGCTGGAATTGCAAGAGCTATACTTATTGATTTAAAGCTTAGAAAGCCAGCACAAGGCGCTTCCACTATAACCCAACAACTTATCCGCTCAACATTTTTATCGCTTGAAAAAAGCGCAAAGAGAAAAATACGAGAATTGGTCCTTACATTAGAGCTTGAGAGGCGTTATTCTAAAGACCAAATCTTGGAATGGTATCTGAACCAGATTCCATTTGGTCCGAATATCTACGGCATAGGCGAAGCAAGCCGTATTTATTTCGGAAAATCAATCCAAGACATCACTCTACCGGAAGCAGCTGTTATCGCCTCCCTTATCCAAGCGCCAAGCTATTATTACCCTTATGGAGAACACCAAGACGCGCTTTTAAGAAGAAAAAACTTTATCCTCAAAAGAATGTTGGATGAAAAATATATTTCAGAAGAGTTATACGATGAGACAATTCAGGCAGTGGTCGAATTTGTGGGCCTTGATTCTGCTTTTAAAGATGCTCCTCATTTTATTCTTTTCGTAGAAAACTATCTATATCAAAAATATGGTGGCGACTTTCTTAAAGAACATGGATTGAAGGTCTACACAACTCTTGATTTGGAACTGCAGGCATCGGCAGAGAAAGCGGTTAAAGAAGGCGTGAAGATAAACGAATCATACGGGTCATATAATGCAGCATTAGTGGCAATAAGCCCGAAAAACGGGGAAATAATGGCAATGGTCGGGTCAAAAGATTATTTTGGAGAGTCATATCCAAAAGCATGTGTCCCTGGGCTTAATTGCAAGTTTGAGCCAAAGGTAAATGTAGCAACATATGGGGAAGGACAACAACCTGGTTCTGCTTTTAAGCCATTTGCTTATGCCACTGCTTTTAAAAAGGGCTATACTCCTGACGATGTCGTAGTTGATGAAAAAACAAATTTTGGAAAATGGGGAGACCAGGATTATGTCCCTGAAAACTATGATGGGTTGTACAGGGGCTCGGTTACCCTTAGACAGGCGTTAGCTCAATCATTGAATATTCCGTCAATTAAGGTGCTCTTGGCAGCTGGTATTGCTGATACAATAGCCACTGCCCATAACATGGGCATCACAACCCTTAATCAGGGCTCCAGTTTTTACGGTCCATCGCTGGTCTTAGGGTCAGGAGAGGTAAAATTGATAGATATGGTCTCTGCTTATGGAGTATTTGCCAATAATGGGTTGCGGGTACAACCTACTGCGATATTAAAAATAGAAGATAATGATGGAAATATTATTGAAGAAAACAAAAGCGCAACCAGAAGAGTGATAAGCGAGGAGGTCTGTCAGATGATAACCAACGTTCTTTCTGATAATGTCGCCCGAACTCCTATGTTTGGGCCGCGCTCACTTTTATATTTCCCTGGCTACGAAGTTTCCGCAAAAACAGGAACAACTGACCAATATAGGGACGCCTGGACCATTGGCTATACTTCTGACTTAGCTGTTGGTGTTTGGACGGGGAATAACAACAATAGCGCTATAGCAAAAATGCCCGGTATTGTGATAGCCGGACCAATTTGGCGCAACTTTTTCCAAAAAGCCCTTACACTAATTAACTACTAATAATATTTTTGTCTTGGTGCTTAAACTAACTTTTTCTGAGGATTTTTTGCTTGAATAAATTTTGAGATTTTATCAACAAATTCTTTCGCGGTTTTGAGCGCATTCTCTGCTTCAGTCTTGGAAACGATTAACCCGATGCCATAAATCAAATAGTTTCTTTTCTTCTTCATTTTTCTAAACTTTTCGGTCAATGTCTTAAAATCATTTCCTAAATAATCGGAGCAGAAATCAATGGTTATGGTGTGCGATCCAATGGTACGCGGCTTTAACCCTAAAGAAAACATTAACGCCCGCCCAGCTAAAATCATAGAGTCATAAGCTTCTTTAAAAACCGACTCATCTACATCTTTTGCCAATAGCAACTCTGCCGCCCTAAGACATTTCTCCGCCTTTACTAAAACCCCTCCCACTTCTTGGAAGCTGATTCTTTTTTTCTGTAAGCTTTTATTTTCCAATAATTTCTTCCAGTTCATTTTGGTCTCCGATAATGAATGCCTTGGGTCTTTCCATTATTTCTTTTAGGAAAATTTCATTATTTAATAAATTATTCCTAATATCTGTTGGTGAAAAAATATTATAATTAATTTCTCTGTCTATTTTTCTTTCCAGTAAAGAAATTTTTCTGATTAAAACATCTTCATCGGGATTTCCGATTATCATCAAATCAATATCTGAAAAAGCATCTTCTTTTCCGGTAGCAAATGAGCCATAGATAAAAGCTACTTTAATATTTTCAATATTTTTCAAAATTAATTTCAGTTGTCCTTCCGCGCCAATTGTTTTGAAAAAAATGCTTTTGTACTCTTTATATAGGGGATGCAGCTTATTTAACGCAAAAAAGCGGCTTTTTGCGCGATATTCGCTGGTCAAAATGCCGCTCTCAACCAATTTGTTAATATCTTTTTGAAAAACACCCGGTTCTTTCCCTACCAACCTGCCTATTTCTCTTAAATAATAGGATTTTTCTGGATGATTAAAAAGGATTCCAAGAATTAATGTTTGATTTTTAGTAAAATTTAGAGACATATCAAATGTTTGCTCACTACATACAATTGTATGTCTGCAGCATACAGTTGTCAATGACTACATATCCCCATCGCCACTTATTCCAACCTATACTTCTGAACTAAATATATTACACTGATTAGCAATTCTCTGCTTCACATCTTATAAATAATTTTCTGGATAATGTTTTTTCTGGCTTCCCTGTTCAGGGAAGCGATTATATTTTCATTCTCTATTTGGAACTCCTGCATCAATGCCGGGCTCTGGACTCTCACAATTAAAACCCCATCTCTAAAAGACAGGGCTTTAGTGTAATCAACTGTTTCTTTGTTAAATAATCGCGCTATGATTTTTGGCCATATCTGGCAAACCTCTACTGCCAAAATTTCCCTTTTAAAAGAGAAGCGGTCTGCCCTCTTGCTTATAATTCTTGATATTGGCTCAAACATCAAGATGCCTTAATCGGCATTATTACATAAATATAAGTTGAATCGTCACTGGATTTTAAAACACCAGGTCCGTCTTGACCATTAAGCTCAAGAACGATTTTTTCTGATTTTATTTGATTCAATCCTTCAGACAAAAACTTGTAATTAAAGCTTATCTCCACATCATCTCCGCTTGCGTCTATCGCCATTTTGGATTCTGTTTCCCCCAAATCAACGCTTTGCGAAGATATCAAAACATTTCCTTTTTTAGGGCTTATTTCCAATTTTACTTCATTCGTTCTTCCGCTGAATAAACTGGCAATTTTAATCTGGTTTGAGAATTCTTCCCTGGAAAGAGTGAGCCGTGTTTTAAACTCTTTTGGAATCACTGCTTCATAATCAGGGTATTCACCTTCAATCAAACGGGAAACTAAGCGCGCTTGTGGGTTTTTGGTTTCGTCAACATAGCTTTCAACCATAATTTGACTCGGAGATAAATAAAACTTGATTTTTCCATTGTGCTCTGAAAAAATATTGACTAATTCCCTGGCAGCATTTCTTGGAAGAATAAATGACTGTGGACCGTCTATTCCTTGAGTAGCCCCATCTAAAGCAATGCTTTTTTCCGCTAAACGAAAACTGTCGGTAGCCACGATTTTAGCCGAATTTTTTTGAAAAACAAAATATAAGCCAGAGAGTTCAGGCCTTACTTGAGTGAGTGCGCAAAAATCCATTACAAGCATTATCCCTTTACAAAATGTAGTTGCGTCAAATTCAATCCATTTATCTGAAACAACTTCCGGGATAATTGGAAAATCCTTTGCTTCAAGCCCCTTTATCTGTGTCTTATAATTTTCTCCCTTTAAATAAAGTGTTTTTTCCTTGCTCTCTATTGTCACTTTCTCTTCTCCAATAAGAGAGACAAAACTAGAAAGGGTTTTCACTGGGATAGTGATTTCTCCTTTTTCTTCTACCTTCGCAAGTCCCCAATAGCTAATCCCTAATTCAAGGTCAGTGGTTGATAATTTCAATGAGTTATCTTCAGCAGAAATCAAAACATTATTTAAAATCGGAAGAGTAAAGTTTCTTCCAGTTATTTTCTCAACCATACTTAATCCTTTAGCCAATTTTTCTTTAAGTATTATTATCTTCATATTATTTAATTAATACATTAATTATTACTACTATGCGTCTAGTTTACGACTCTATTTTAATTGTTTCTTTAAGTTGCGCAAGGGTTAGTTTTGGGGAGAAAAAGTTGATAACTTAGTTGATATATCAGTTGATAACCCCTTAATTAGATTTGGATAATTTTTTAGGTTTTTAAAGGTCTTGTTTTGTCCACTTGTTATCCAATCGCTTATCCCATGGTTTTTCAGTGTTTCTTAACAGATTATTCACATCAGTTAATTCTCCTAATAAGAGTAAATCTTTTCCTTGATAAGAATTATTTCTTCTGCGAATTGTTCATTTTCAATTATTTCTTTTGAAATTTTTTCACAGGCATAAATGGCTGTGGTGTGGTCCTTGCCCCCGAATTTTTTACCAATAAACGGAAAAGAACTCTTCAATTCTTCCCTCAAAAAATACATAGCTATCTGTCGTGGTCTAACGATTTCTTTTTTTCTTGAGCTAACATACAAGTCCTTATCTTTCATATTATAGAACTCCGCCACTGTGTTGATTATTTTCTGAAAATTAAGTCCTTTGGGTTGCGGGTTTATAGTTCTTTTCAAAACCTTTTTTGCCAAATCAAGGTCAATGTCTTGGTTGTGGAGCTGTTTCCATGCAGCTAAGGATTTCAAGGCGCCCTCAAGTTCCCTTACATTCTTTTGTATGTTTGAGGCGATATACTCTAAAACCTCTCCGCTTATACCTGCCTTTTTTTCTTGAATTTTCTGTTTTAAAATCGCGATTCTGCTTTCAAAATCAGGAGTTCCTATATCTGTTATCATCCCGCCTTCAAATCTCGAACGCAATCGCTCTTCCAGCGCTGAAATCGCTTTAGGTGGCCTGTCGGATGAGATGATGATTTGTTTATTGGATTCATATAGGATATTGAAAAGATGAAAGAATTCTTCTTGGGTCTTTTCTTTGCCTGCCAGAAATTGGATATCATCAATTATCAGCATATCAAAATCACGGTAAGTGTTTTTAAATTCATCAATAGTTTGATTTCTTATAGAATTAATAATGCCGGATATGAATCTTTCAGAAGAAACATATTTAATTTTCTTTTTGGCGGACTGTCCATAGACCTTATTCCCTATTGCTTGAAGCAGATGGGTCTTACCAAGTCCTACTCCGCCATAAACAAAAAATGGATTATATACCAATCCCGGCTTTTGGCTCACTGCCCACCCAGCGGCATGCGCTAATTCATTAAATGGGCCGACTACAAAATTATCAAAAGTGTATCTAGGATTAAGATTAGTATATTTATCAAGCGCCAGTTCCTCCAATTCTAACTGGTTTATATCAGCTATTTCTGCTTTCACAGATTTTTTTGGCATCTGGGGGGCAGGGACATTCACTACCCTATATTCTATTACCTTAACTCTTTCATTTAATTCCTCTAACCCATTTAAAATAAGCTTGTTATATTTTCTTTCCAACCATTCTTTTGAAAAATTGTTTGGCACAGCTATTATTATTGTCCCGTTATCGTTTGAAAGAATGTATGTGTTCTTAAACCAGGTGCTAAAATTCGCCTGGGATATATTGAACTGGATTTGGGACAGGATAGCTTGCCAGAGCTCTTCTTTGTTCATAATGTTTGGGAGGGTTAATCTCAATTCTCATACTATGCTATATTTTTTTAAAAGGCAAATCAATGGTTTACCGCATAAATCAAAGCATGGTGTTGAAAAGATGGGGATAAAATGGGGATTATGGGTGGAAGAAATCGGTTGACTTATGTGTCTTTAATGATTATACTGGTTAAACAAAATACAAATTAATTTTAATGAAACTAATTTATGGCGATTACTTACAAACAAAACAAAAAGAAAAGGAAGAAAAAACATGGCTTTTTGAAGCGGTCAGCGACAAGCGACGGCAGGAAAATTCTGCAAAATAGAAGGAAAAAAGGAAGAAAAAGAATCACCGTATAACTGTATAAAATGTTGCCAAGAATCCATCGTCTTAAAAAGAAAAATGATTTTGAAAGGGTTTATAAAAAAGGCAAGGGCTTTAAGCAGGATTTTTTATTTTTAAAATTTACAACAAATGATTCCAATGTTTCACGGATAGGGATTGTGGTGAGTAAAAAGATTGCTTCAAAAGCAACGGAAAGAAATTTGATTAAAAGAAGAATCAGGGGAGCAATTAAAGAAATGCTTTCAGCCATAAGCCCGGGGCAAGATATTATTATCAGCGCCTTGAACGGAGTTAACAAGACAATTGATTTTCAGACAATAAAAAAAACCATCGGAGAACTATTATTAAAATCAGGGATTATTAAAAAGAAATAAACCAATGAATGCTTTTACCAATTTTTTTCATGTAATATTGTGGCAGCCCTTGTTTAATCTCTTGATTTTGCTTTGTTATTATTTGCCTGGCCATAATCTTGGAGTGGCAATTATCACCTTAACCCTGCTTATCAGGATTATTTTATATCCTTTGCAAGATAAGGCAAGCAAGTCCCAGTTGGCAATGCAGGCATTACAGCCAAAACTGAAAGAGATTCAGGCAAAATACAAAAACAATAAAGAGGAGCAGGCAAAAGCAATGATGGGGCTTTATAAGACCGAAAAAATTAATCCTTTTTCAGCGTTTTTTGTTACCCTTGTTCAGTTGCCGATTTTATTTATTCTTTACAGGATGTTTTGGCAGGGCATACAGGAAGAAAGTTTTGTTTATCTTTATAGTTTTGTCCAGAGGCCAGAAGTGATTAATCCTATGTTTCTCGGAATTAATTTGAACGAGCCGTCCCCGATTTTGGCTGTGATAGCAGGGATAACCTTTTTTCTCCAAAGCAAATTTGCTATGCCTAAAAAAGACAAATCAGAAGAGCAGTCCTCCAAAAAACCGGGTTTCGCAGATATGTTCCAGAAACAAATGTTATTCCTGTTCCCTATCCTGATTACTGTTATTCTTTTTCGTTTGCCATCTGCGCTCGGGCTTTATTTACTCGTGGCAGGGATATTTATGGCAGGCCAGCAGTTTTTCATAAGAAAAAAATATTATTTAACGAAAAAATAATATGTTTGAAAGGAAACTAAGCCAAAAAGTGAGAAAAGCAGTTCAGGAATTTTTTAAAAAAACCACCCTTGAAACAAAAGTAGAGGTTGAGGAAATGACTGACTCATCAATGCCGGTTTTGATTCAAATGGAAGAACCGCAAATCCTGATTGGCGAAAATGGCAGGACTCTTTTTGAAATCCAGAACCTGTTGAACAAGTTTTTAAGAAAAAAATTTAAAGAAGAGTTTTATATTGATTTGGATATCAATGATTACAAGAAAAAGAAACTTGATTATTTAAAAGATACTGCTAAAAGTTATGCTGATGATGTCGCTCTTTCCAGACAAGAAAAAGAGCTGAAACCAATGTCAGCTTATGAAAGAAGAATTGTTCATATAGAACTCAAAGATAGGAGCGATGTCAAAACCGAAAGCATTGGCGCAGACCCTTACCGTAAAATCATCATCAAACCAGTTTAATTAATCTTCTGTCCCCACTCGGATAACTATAATTGTCCCAACTCTACCATCCATTTGAATTGTTCTCAAAGATGGCATAGAAATATTGATAATGGCTGCGTCAGCCGAAGTGTTAGTATTAATATTGGAAAAATCAAGATATTCGTCGTAAAGGAGCGTCAGATAACGGGCTCCTTCATCTATTTCAATAGCTGAAACCCCGTCTGCCTGATTCCTGCCAAGAACAATAGGATTGCCAGTATCCCAATTTTCACCATTAAGATTTTTACCATACACTATTCCGCTTCCGAGGTTATAGGGAGACACCGCTCCTCCGAAAACACTGGTTCTTTCTTGAAGTCCGCTTCCCGGAAAATATTCTTTATAAACATCAAAGAAGTCATCTCCGACTCTCTGCGGCTCGCATCTGTCATTTCGGCAAACCTTTATTGCCTTAGTGGCTGTTCCTTCTTTGGGCATATTGAATATTGTTAACGAAGAAATATCAGAAGAATTATTTTCAAATGGTCCGCACTTAGTTATCTCTCCAGATAATCGGCAACCCGAAGCAGAACCGTTTCCCGGCAGATAAATATGGGCCCAACCTTTTTCTTTGAGCATGGGTCCGGGGATATTGTGGGCGATTACGCCGTAGTTTTTCCCCAATCCTTCCTCGGACTCTTTACTGGGCACGATTACCAGAGCCACAATTTGGTCGTGGAAGTTGTTTGGTAAAGATTCTTGATTGCTCTGGAATACTATATATTCTTTTCCTTCTTCCCATCCAAGAGGCAGGTCACCGGGGTCAGGCACATTAGCTCCATTTTCTAATTGGTTGAAGACCCAGACCCCGGGCTTGTACCAAATGAACTTTATGCACTTAAGATTAGAAGCGCTGATATCTAAACATTGGTTAGAATTAAGTTGTGGCGCTGGAACCGTGTTTCCTTCGCATTTGTCATTGGAATAAAATTGTATTATTAAATCTTTTGAATCCTGAAAAGAAAACAGAGACACAGGAAGAAAACTGTTTCCGTCTTGATCTGTTATTGATCCGCTGCTGTTCATTGCTTTGTAAAGCAGGCCGTCAGGGATATCAGCAACCTCGGGCATAGAAGCGTCATCATCGCTCAATCCACCGCAACCGGCCTGACTATATAAAATTATTCCCTTTCTGTTTGCGTCAATCCCCGGGATTCTCAATGACACTAAGTCAGGATTCAGTTCGTTTAGTATTATATATGAACCCAAAATAACAACCAATCCCAAAAGTCCTGCTAAGATTTGTTCTCTTGCGTCTGTGATAGCGCTTGGATTGCCAGCTGAAGTCAAAAATCTGAATCCGCCGTAAATTAAAGCCAATAAAGCAATCAGTCCTCCGCTTATAATGGCAAAGTTATAGATATAACGGATATAGGTTGTTAATTTGACTCCAGTATCCTGTGGGCCCTGCATACCGCCTACAGTTGGATATTCTACTTCAAGGGCGTATATTAGTCCTGCGCAAGAGAGGACAACCAAAACACTTATTATTAATATGATTTTTTTCATCTCTTTATTCTTCATAATTTTTAATACAGCAAAAATAATTATTGCCGAATCCGGAGAAATGATTGAGGTCTATACGGGCATTTTGCCATTGTTGCGCCAAATCATGCAGGGCATCAGTGTCTAAATCTTCTATATCAGCCATAAAACTGGGAACAATAATGCTTATACTTTGGTAGAGTTCAGGGAAATCCTTTTTATTATAGTATTTTTTGTCAGCATCCTCGTCATAGCAATAACAACTGATAGGCCTTAACTTGCGGGCTTCGGGTTTTAAATAATAATTGGCGTCAAGATAAGGATTAGGACTGCAAATGTCTTCATTATAGAAATCTATCAAGTCCAGGAGCTTGGCATCTCGGCAATTCATCAATGATGTGCTGTAATTCTCTCCCTCTATTTTCTTGATGGTTCCGGATATTATGTGGCAGTCCTGAAGGTCGGTTCTTTCAATAGCGTCAATCCTCCTTATATATTTTAACAAATCTTCATAATATTTGCCAAAACCGAGGGCAATGTAATCCTCTAACAAGATTTCGTAAACGCTTTTTTCTTTGTCCTGGCCGACGAGCTCCCTAGACCTATTAAGCAGAAGTTGAACCTCCATTAATTTTTCTTTTAAAGTATATTCCCTTTCTTCTACTTTACTATTATTAATTGTTCCGTTCCTTTTTCGACAATTTCCTTTTTCGTCTTTACACACGCGGTCTATCAAAATCGGTTCCTGGGAGTCCAATTTTTTGAATGAAGTTTCAATATCATCTATGGCAATGTTCATACCCGGGATAGTTGTTAATTCAATAAGGAATATGGCAATATCACTTTGAGCATTCAAGAATATTGTTTCGAGAGTCGGCATACAGAGGAATGGTGGAACGCATAATGCGAGAGGTGGTTCGCCGACACATGTTGGCTTGATGCAGGCATCGACGCATTTCAGGTCAATGAATTTTTCTGCTGCTTTTATCAGCATATTGGCGCCGATTATTTCTATATGTCCTTTGACGAATATATTAAATAATTCTTTATTGATTGCTTGGGCGAGATTGATTGCCTCATCTAATGCTCTGCCGATAGGGATTTCCAATATATAATTACAGGTTCCGCCCGTGCTTGGAGGGGTGTCAAAATCAAATTGCACATTTGGGGGAACGAATGGTACGGCTGCGAAAGCAATGTTTTTTTGATAGGACATTTTTCTTTCTCCTGGATAATAAGGCAGAAAATCGGGTTCCGGAGCATCTTGATTATACGGTCTATCGTCTGGCATCCCATATGGAAAAGGAAGAGTGGCTGCTGAATAAAAAGTGGCAGGGTCGTTTTTTTCGTCAATTTTTTCCAGCCCAGCTGGAAGGGCGGCGAAATAATTATAAATAGTGGAGCTTACATCCATATTGGCTTCCAGCGTGGTGGCTTCGGCGAATGTAAGCAAGCTTAAATAGCCCACATCCTGGTCATAGGGGTTGAGCATTCTTTTCATCTTATTCATTTCATTTATAAAAGCAGTCATTTCAAGCAGATTTCTCCCAATATCTCTTTCATGCGGGTCGTTTTTCGGACTATAACCGCCCTTATTCTCTACCTCTATCATCATCTGGATAAGGTCTTTTATTTCATCATCATCCAAGCCGTCAATATCTGATTGATTATTGTTATAATAATCCTCTACAAGGGAATTGGGATTTAAGAAGGCCTTAAAAGCGTCTTTTAAGGATTCGATTTCCCCTATTCTTTTTTCCATTTTGTCTTTTGTGTCATCACTGCACAAATATCCTGTGTCGCATCCGCAATCTGTAGATACGGCGCATATTAATAGGATATTCCCATGACATCCGAACATGCAAGTGCATTTATTTATTAAATCATGGAGCCCGTTGCTCAAATCGTGTAATTTTTTTGCCACTGGCACAGTGGTGCTGGCAACTTCGTGTATTCGCCTTAGGCGCGCTCCGAAAAGAGCGCCCTGAAAATCAGTATCATAGGTGCTAGTGCTTGTGATTGTAGGCGGCCATTCGGTATTAGCGTAGTCAATATCTGGACTAGTGGTTGCCAAAAAAGAGGAAGCTCCGAATTCAGAGGTGATGATTGAGCCGATAGGAATCTCGTAAAGTCCGACATCCATTGAACTTGGATTATCGCTTGATGGGATAAAGGTATCGGTAAAAGTAATGGGCAGAATTGTTATTAATTTAGTAAAGTCAGGATTTATGGTGTTTACTATCATATATGAAGCGAAAATCAGCATCATGCCTACTAATCCGAGCGTGATTTGTTCCTTGGCGTCTGCCAATTTTCCTGGCCTTGGTCCAGCTAAAATATATTTCACACCTCCCCAAACCATGACTACAAATGCTATAAAGCCGGCCAAGATAATAGAAAGATTATAAATATATTTTAATAATACAGGCAGAGGCGTTTCAGTGGTTGTTGGCGTTATTGCTCCAGGAACATCTGGGTATATGTTTTCCAAATCAGCAGCGCTTACTCTTGAAAAATGGACTATTGTTAACAAAAAAACAGCCAATAAGATTGACCCCATAAACAGAATAAATTTTTTCGTGTTATTCGTCATTTTTTTATTTAGGGTCAGATGGAGTATATCCTTTCCCAAGCAGAACATATGCTGTCCAAAAAGGAAGAGCTCCCAATCCAGGAATAATTTCAGCCACGAAAGAAAGGTAGAATTCCCTATCCTTTTTTCTGTTCATTCCGCCTATAAAAATGAATCCTAAGCCGTCTGGAATAAGCGAAAGCGCTCCGCCTATAAACATTCCTGGTAGCCCGAGAAGGGAAATGGCTGAACAAAGGAAACCAAAGATATCAAGAATGATAGCGATTATCAATCTCATAATTCCTCTTGCTGACAATGTTTCAGGCATTTTCTTTTATCTTTTTAAGCTTTTTTATTTTAGACATTTCTTCAGGCGAGGTTGTTATGATTTGGTCCTCTGTGTAGGAAGCAACAATCCTGATAGAAACATGTTTTTCTCCGGCAAAAAATATTCCTTCGCCAATAGGCGCTTCCAAAAGCAGGTATTTTTCTTGGTCAGTAAGATTGAAGGTCTCTTTTACAACCTGAATAGTGGCTGGAGATTGTTTCATCAAGAGTTGCAAAGATGAATTTGTGATTATGGGCTGGCCATAGTCTGATTTCATAAAATCGTTCACATCCTGTGTGATTGTGGTTGTGCCAAGCCAATATTTTCTTCCTCTTTTTACAATTCCATAAAGGAAAGAAGCGCTGTCTTCTGTTTGCATCAGCCACCACGCTTCGTCAATCACCAAGATTCTCTTTTTTAAATCACCTTTAATGGCGTTCCAAATGTAGCGCATAACAATAAACATTGCCAATGGCCTTAATTCTGTTTCAAGATTTTTAATGCCAAAAACAACCAAAGCATTATCCATTACTACATTTGTTGGATAATTAAAGAATCCCGCGTAAACGCCTTTGGTGAATTTTCTTAATCGTTTAACCAGCGATTCAGCGCCTTCCATTGTTTCCAGCACTGATTCTAAATCAGACATCAATGGCACCCTTTCTTTCCATAGACCAGGGTCTGTGTCTGCGGTGATGTCGCGGGCAGCATATGTTTCGTTAATAGCTTGGTCAATAACAGAGTCCTCTTCAGGCGTGAGCCCGCCAAGCATTATTCTCATAAGCCCAACCAAGTTGATAATGTTGGAGCGCAAAACATCTTTTGGCTCTTCATCATCAACTGGTTCTGGCAGGTCAAAAGGGTTTATATGGCTTTCTGATGCCAAAGAAATATTATAGAACTTCCCGCCCACTGCGTCAGAAAGGAATCTATATTCGTTTTCAGGGTCAATAATAATTGATTCAATTCCAAGCATCAAAGACCTTAAAATCTCCAACTTAATTGCGTACGAATTGTGAACAAACATTCCACCGTTTCCGCAGAGAAATACTTCGTTGTCCACTGTTAAATCATAAACATATTGTTCATCTTTGTTGGCTATTTTTTCAATATTTACGATTTCGTCAAAAAATAAATCAGAGTTTGCTAGATTTTTTAGGCGTTTGATAATATTTTCAATTTTTGGAATACCATTTCTTAAAATTTCTTGGTATTCCTGCCAAATAAGTCGGTCGGTTTGCTTTGCTTGCTCGGTCATTATGACTTGTGGACTATAATTATAATCAAGATTGTCTTCTGTTTCTTTGTCTATGTTTTCTCCGTATTCAATTAATTCCTGAATTTCTGGCAATCCTGACAGGACTTTTATTTGTTCTCCTCTATCTTTAAAATAAGTAATCCGTTTTTCTATTTTTTCTATTATGTTTTTTAAATTATCTGGTGAAGGATTATATATCCCGCGCTTTAGAGCAGAGACCGTTTGCATGCCCATAAGGAGCGGAGGACAGGTGTTGTAGATTTCTTCAAACAACGGAGCTAAGCCCGGGATTATATCAACATTTGTATTCCCATTTTCTTTAATAATGCTATTTAGTTTGTTTATTTTCCTGTGAGAAATGAATCCAATTTCTTGGGCAAACTTTTCTAAATCATTCTTCCCTGATACAGAAATTTGCCAATATGTTTGTTTTCTTTTTTCTTCTGTATTGGTGGCGCATTTAATTTTCTTTTGGATTCTGGCAATGATTCCAAAATAGTAAAGCAGATAAGAAATTTCAGAAGATAGCTGTTTTGATTTGGTTGTGGCGCATATTTTATCATGTTCTACCCCGCCGTCTCCCTCAAAATAAGCGGAAAGGAATTGCGCAATTTTTTCTTTTTCAGCATTAAATATAAATGGCAAAACCGTCTTATCTCCGGACTTCTGTTTTCCGCCTAATGCCTTGATGATTTCTGTGAAAATACGGCTTGCGCAAATAATAGCTTTGTCTGCTTGATAGCACGGAACCCCAATATTCTTGAAAGAGTCCATACACTCTTTGATGAATTCTTCGTCTTGGTTACTGATATTTATAAAGTTTTCGCCAACTGTTCCTTCTGATGCTATAAATCCGATTATTTTTAACAGATTATTTGAAATAGGCAAGATTATATTTAAGCCATTGGCAATATCTCCATTTTTGGAAACAATTTTTAAATCATTAAGCTCGGCTTCTGAAATTTTTAAAGAATCAATAATTTCAAGGAAGTATTTAATAGGAATCCTTCTACCATCTTTGTATTTATAGAGATATTTTTTTAAAGAGGAACCACTATCAAGATTTTTTATCTGATGATAATATTTTTTGATGATTTTTTCAGCGTTGAAAACATAAACCAAGTGGGAATTTTTTAGTAATTCAAGCAAGTTTATGAATTTATCTGGAGAGGAGTTTTCAGAAATCCTTCTGGACAACGGGATAAATTCTCCTTCATTAATTTCAGAGCTTTTTTCTGCGGTTATTTGTCCATTTTTAAGGATTAACATATTGTGGTCTCCTGTTGTGCTCACCTCTCTTCCGCTTCGGGTTCTGAATTTATAAAATATTTCAGGAGCTTTTTTTCTTGCAGCAACAGTCACCGTTGACCAACTGCCTTTAAGATTTTTATCAAAACTCCAAACTTTGATATATGGATTTATTGCTCCCTCTAATTCCTCGTCAATTTTATGGCACCCGTGTTTTTCTATTGCTCTTTCTACAACTTTGCCGATGTTCTCAATCTTGGTTTGTCCGTTCTCGCTTATCAGAACTGGTTCAGATGATAAAATGCTTTTGCCTCCGCCACTCTTACCGAAAACGACTGAGTTTGCATTTTCCAAGCTAAACCTGTCAAACAACACTAGTGAGCTGTTGTGCTGGTTTATCCCGTAAAGGATTCCTTCGTTTGAACTCAAATCAAAAGACACAAATGGGAAAATTGTTGAGAGAGGACTAGTATTGATAGATGTATGCACTTGAAGTCGGTCTATACCAGCGGGATACGCTGAAATCATTGCCTTATCCTGTTGGTAGAGGGCTGGTTTTACATAAACCAATTTTGATTCAAGGATTGAGCGAACAGTGCCCTCTATTTTTTCCAACTCCTTTTTGTCATCAGCATATATGGTCAGATACATTCCAACCCTGAACATTCTTTCCTGCGCTGTTTGGAGCCGGTCTCTTAATACCTCAATGTCTTTGTAAGCGGTCTCAAGGATAGGGTCCCTTATTAAACCCTTTTCTTCCTTTTCCATTATTTCCGACTGAACTTCAGTAACCTTTTTACTTAATTTTTTCAGAATAAGCCCAGTATCAATCGGATGAAAGAAAATAGAAATGTCCAATGGAATGTCCAAGTTTATAATTGGCGCCAACCACCCAGTGCTCAAATATCTCGGGTAAGAGAAAATAAAGTATGATTTAGCGAATTTTTCGCCTATCTGGAAATAGTCAGACCCGATTGTAATCGCTGGAGGAGCTATAAAATCAAGCAAGTTCATTGCTTGCGGTTCTGCACCAGCCTCATATTCTGTCTTTTTTCCTAATAATCCATCTAAAAAGGAAAGTTTCATTTTATTTATTCGCTATTGTATTAATTCGGGCGGGATTTCTGGATAATAACCGATAGACGATTCTTTTGGATGAGACATGCTCCAGAAAAGCTCTATCAGCTCTTCGCTTTGTAATGCAACGCTCCAAACCCCGCACCTTCTCAATCCCAAAGACAAGAATTCCATTCTTTGGTAAAGTTGGGACTTTGCTCTTTGGAACATTTCTTCGGTTAATGTTGGGATTGCTTTTAAAGATATCAGTCCGCCCTTGGTAGCGCTTCCATACATTTCTGAAAGATAAAATGGCACGATTATATAGAAATTTTTATTCATAATAGCGCCACCTGCCACTATTTTTTCAATAAATTTTCGGTATTCCCTTGTCTGTGTTGCCATTAATTCATTTTCATGTTTTTCTTCAACTTCTTTCAGTTTTTCCAGATAGCCGGTGATGTTCACTTTTCTTGAAGCAATAAAAATTTGGCAGGAAAAATCCAAAGCATTTAAAAATGTTTGGAATTGATAGATAATTGCTTCTTGTTCTTCGGTTGCTTTAAGAGCAAAGTTTAAAGAGGATGCCATCATTACGCCCCTTAAGCTATGGTCTTTCAATATCATAATGCCCTCTTTTATCTGTTCCAATGGCAGGAATTGTTGTGATGATAGATTCATAATATAGGAAATTTACTTGGAATGGATTTCAATTAATCGTCCGATTTCTTTTAAACGGCTCTGCCCGGAAATTTTTAAACTAATTGCTTTGTCGTCTTTTGGTTCTACGGGTTTTGCCTTGGTTGCTTTTGGAAGCATAATCGCTGGAGTGTCAATTTTTTTCCAAAGATATCTTTTGCTGGCAAAAATGAACGAAAAAGAACGGACTATTATTGTTGGAATTGGGAAGCCCTTTCTTTTGCCAAAAGCCAAAATAAAAGCAACAATCATAATCGGAATGCCGATTAAAACAAAAGTCATAAGAGGAGCAGTGAAATAGAAAATTATTGATACTAATGCTCCGCCAACAATCCAAAGTAATTGCGCCAGATTAAACGGCCCGGCAACCTTTGGTTTTATTGATAAAAATTGTGGTAAGGGATACTCCATGCTTCGCAAATGTAAAATGTAAAATTAAAAACTAAAAATTATTGTATTGGTTCTCTATAATCATCTTCTTTCTCCAATTCCTCCAAGGGTTGTTCTTTTATATCGCCTGCTGGCTTTTCTTTTTTTTCTTGAACCTCTTGATACAGAGCATCTAATTCTTTTTTCACTGGATTTAAAATAAAATGCTCTATCTCCATTGTTGTTTTCTTCGCAATGTCTTCGTTTATTCCTGTTTCCTCTTGAAGCGTGTCTTTCAAGAATTCCGGAGGCAAAAGACCCATCAGGATTCTGCCCACTATTTTTGCCACTTCCGAGTTTTTATCTATTTCATAGAGTTTACAGATATTAAAAATAGCATCAGCAGTATCTTCTGAAAATATCGCATCTTTTAGAGTGTCAGACAGGGTATTATAAATTGCCCAAAGTTGGTCTCGGGATAATTCTTCCATAAACATTTAGTTCTATAATTTTATCATACTAATTTATCTTAATCCATTTTAACACAGCAATTAAGAGAAAGAAATTAACAGGTAGCAAAGAACACGAATCGGAACCTGTAAAAAAGTTGACAGAGCAAGTATTTATTGGTATAATATGGACATAAGAAACAAAGGAGATTCATTGGAATCCTCCGTTTCTACATATAGTAGAGTCGTACCTTCACAAAAGAATAAAAAAAGAGATACAAGGAGATGAGAGATATGATAAGTAAAAGAACAGTATTGTGGATAGCGTTGGCAGTGGTTGGAGTGGCTCTTTTCATTTCGTTTCTTGTGAGACCTGTCCCGACCTTGGTGTTTATTCTTGTTGTTGCAGCGATTCTCGCTGGGATACTCGCTTTGGTCTACTTCGTGCTCGCCCAGCGCAACAAGTTCTTCACATTTATGCCCGAAGGCACGGTGAAGTTCATTGTCAAAGGCGATCAGGTTGCGAAAGCGCTAATTCAGTGGAAAGGACATGGCCTTGATGCGGACTACAATGTTATCAGTATTGGCCCGGACCAAGAAAAAAAGCGTTTCTTGGGCGGTTTGCGCTGGTATGGATTTTGGCCCATTTTAGACCTGTTCATATACACCTTTGAGTGGACAGGGGTGAAGGCAGATGGGACTATCCAACATCACCCCCGCGAGTGGATGGATTACATCATCCTTAAGGATGACCAGTACCATTTCAGCGTGGAAGGCGCGGAAGACATGAATAAGCTTCCGCTATCGCTCCACTTCATCCTCAAGCTCCGAGTGGTGAACCCATACAAGGCCTTATTCGTGGCACAGAATTGGTTGGAGTTGACTATTCAGCCCTTGCGAGCCGCTGTCCGCGACAAGGTCACAGGAAAAACCTACGACGAGCACATCAAGAAGGCGAGTGACATCGGAAAGGACATTTTCAACGAGCTCTCTATTCTTGGCGGTCCGATTCCAGAGATAGAAAATGAGTATGGAATTAAGGTTATCAGCTTGGGGGTTATAAGCATTGACCCACCTGCTGATTATCGGGCTGCTACGCTCAAGAAGTTCAATGCTGAGATGGACAAAGAAGCAACTATCGTAACTGCTGAAGCGACGCGAGAAAAGGCGTCAATTGAGGCGGATGGAGAAGTTGCTCGCCTTGAAAAGGTTTATGAAGTGATTCAACGCTTCGGAGACCTTGGAAAGCTCGTTAGAACGCTTGAAGCGGTCGAAAAATCGCCTTTGGCAGCGAGCTTGACGATTCAATCAGTCCCAGGTCTTTCGGAGATTCTGAAAGGCGTGTTTGGAAAAACACAAGATAAAACAACCCCCGAAGAGATCAGCCAACTCAAGGCTGATATTCAGAAGATACTAGAGTTGTTGGAACAGCGTTGATAGCGGAGAAATCCACTAGAGACACAAGAGGTCAGGGCAAGCCCTGACCTCTCTTATTTTTACAATGCGCTTCACCTACTACCCTGGTCTACCTCCGGGACGACCACTTCCTCCTCCATATCCTGGTCTACCTCCTGGACGATTTGGATCAGATTCTTCTCCGCCACCGCCACGGTCGCCTTTATCACCAGTCTCCCTGCTCTTTCTCCTGCGCTCTTCTTCCATTTCTGCTCTCTGTCTTTCGTCCATCTTTGGTTGACTAGTTGTTTTCACATGAGTAGTTGGGGAAGGTGTTAAAATTGTCCCACCACCTCCTCCTCCTCCTCCTGTACCTCCTCCTGTAGTTGGCATTCTATATCCTGCTGCAATAGCCCCAGGATTAGTGTCTAAATATCTTTTTATAGGATGAGGACGGTCAGGCGCGATATCAGCCATCCATCTACCAGTTGGATTTATCCTGTCAGAAGTATCGTTATACAAATCAACCGCAGATGTTCCGTACTCTTCTGCTATTTTTGATAGATGGTTTCCACTCAATGCATTTTTGCCTTGGTGGCTGGCATCTTGGGCGATTTCCATAAATCTATTTGTCTTTACATAATTTTTTCTTAGCTTTCCAATATCTTTTGCTTTTGTTGTGAGTACTGTTTTCGCCTCAAAAGTTCCATAGTGCTGTATGTCTTCTGGCGACATCCATAACCCTCGACTATCTGCTGGTTGTTTAACTCTATCCATTTGTCTTTCTAATTTTTCGGCTAATGGTTGATTCCCAGCAGCGTTAGCAGTTGTTAATTGTGTGTTTAAGTTGTTATATTCAGTCATTATATTCGGATTATCAGCATGATAATCATCATAAATCTCTTGCGCTAAATTAGGAGTTGCTTGTATTATATCTTCTGCTAATTTTTTATTAATTTGTCCAGCGTCTTTTATTGCAGATTGAATTTCTCCATCTGAATATCCATCCAATTCTCCTTTTTCTATTGCTTGCACGACAACTCCAAGTTGCTTTTCTCTATTCTTTTCCCTTTTTGCTTTATTGTATTGAGCTCGACGTCCTTCTTTTGTTTTTAGTTTTCCAGCTTCATCTTTTGCTTTTTCGACATTAGAAACACCTCTTTCAGCTAGACCAGGTTTTAATTTTGCAGCACCCCATTCTCTAATTGAATAAGGAATTGCTCCTCTTGCTATTGTTTTACCAACCTTAGCAATGCCATGAGATTGCTTGTAGCGTTCTGCTCTTTCCCCTGGCGCCTTGTTTGCTATTCTTTCTCCCACCTTTTGTCCTGCTCTCTTATAAGGGTCTACAATATCTTTTCTCAATCTGTTTATTGCCATACCTCCAGCTTTGCTCTTGCCCCAGGCAAGGCCTTTTTTGCCAAAATTAGTGATGGCGCCTGCTCCCATTGCTGAACTGGAAACAGTAACAAAATATCCTATGCCAAGGAAAACCAAAGGCACAGCCATTACCATTAAGCCGGTTATTATATTCCCGCCAGCATCGGACGCATGTGTTGCGGGCAGATTGTTATTAAGAAGCGTTTTTGTTCCCATTCTCATCATCAATTGGGCTAGATATAAGAAGAATGAGCCAGTAACCCCAACAAAAGTCCATTTTACGAATTGGTCTCGCCACATACCAAAAGGAGTGGCTTTTTTAGTAACAGGATTTTTGGGGAATATGGAAGAAAGGAATGCTAGAGGAGATAAGATTACTAAAATCCACAAAGCAAGATTTCTGACTATGAAAAGTATGCCCATTAGGAATAAGACAAAAGTTCCGAATAAATTGAAAACTAACACAGCTATTGCCTTGAAGAAAAGTTCGCCTGTTCTTATCTGCGCCCAGACGCCGGAGATACTGGAGAGTTCTCTTACCAACCAACCTTTTGAACTTTGCGCAATAGTAATGACGTCGCTGAATCCCCCGGCTCCTGCAGTGAAAAAGAAATTAGCAATGATATTAGCAGCGTCTATGAAGACCCCGCAGATTACAGGAGAAAAGTTTATCAATACAGCGACAATAATCAGGCGAGGAAGGGTTTTCCTTACCTCATATTGTTTTACTCTCAAAGCAGTCGCTATTCCGATTGCCACGATAATCAGGATAAAAAAGAGATTGCTGAAATCCCTAATCGTTGCCCAGCCCGCCAGGACAAAAGGATTATTGGTAACTCCGCCAACTAGAGCAGGATTGGCAGCCCAAGTCAGAAATATTTGAGCTATATCGAGGCACCAAAAAGATACCGGAACCCCAACAATACACAACGTCACGAGTTTTGCCAGCAGAACAAATGGGGCGGTAAGGATTTCAATACCCCACTGCGCTCTTATGGGATGCAATGGGATAAAAATCATTGTAAAAGCAAAAACCAGCCAAAGTAGTATTTTTCGTTTTGATATAATGAGGAAATTTTTTAACTTCATTTTTGGATTCGATTATTTGATAATTTTAACACGAATTAAAAATCAAAACCATCAACAAGCTTTATCCACTCTTTTAAATTAATGTCTTGAGGCCTTTTTTCACAGGGAATATTTGTCTTTTCCAGCCATTTGGCTGTATCGTTCCTGGATATATTTAATTTTTTTGACAGATTATTTAAAATTGTTTTTCTGGGATGAGAAAATCCAGCTTTTACAATTCTGAAAAGCAATTCCATATTAACATTTGGGATATTTTTTTGTATTTCAGAAACTTTAATCACTGCGCCATCAACTTTGGGGGCTGGAAAGAAAGATTCTTTTGGAACAAAAAATAATATTTCGGATTTAGCGAACAGTTCAACAGCGATTTTTGGTAGGCATGATTTTTCTCCGCATATTTTCTGCGCTACTTCTTTTTGAATCATTAAAATCATTAATTCAGGAGGATTTGTCGCTTCTATGAATTTTCTGATTACAGGCAAGGCAATATTATATGGCAAGTTCGCCGCAACCTTATACGAATTTTGAATTTTGAATTTTGAATTTTGAATATTAAGAATATCTCCCAAAACAATCCTTACATTTTTGAACTCCTTGAGATTATTTTTCAATATTTCTATCATCCGTCTATCTTTTTCAATTGCAATCACTTTTTTTGCTTTTTGCCCCAATGCTTGAGTAAGACAGCCAAGCCCTGGCCCTATTTCCAATACTATGTCTTGATTATTTAAATCAGCTGATTCGATTATTTTTTCAATAATCCCTTGGTCAATTAAAAAATTCTGTCCCAATTTTTTGGATGGAAAAATATTGCTATTTTTCAATAAGGACTTGATTGTTTGTTTTGAGCACAAATCCATTTTTGTGGATAAAAAGCTTGACTAAATTGGCTTTTTGGGATTAAATGATAAGTAGATAGATTTGATAGTTTAGACAACAGGCGACAGCTGAACAAAGATTCAGTTGTTTGCCAAAAGCTATTCCTACGATCAGAAAAAATTTAAAATTCCCCCTTTGGCTTAAGAAATACACTAAGCCCTGTTTTTTCTTATTCTTGTTTCTTATAGTAATCCTTATTGCTAATGCAGGCAATAAGGATTTTTCTGTTATTATTCCAAGTATTTCAAATCAAGACAACTCCTCGCAATCCTCTTGTTCCACTCTTTGCCAAGGAGAGGAGAAAAAACACTATCCTGATTTATTCTCTATCCAAGATAACAGCTTATTGGCTATTTCTGCTTCCACTGTTTTGGATTACAAGGCATTAGCATCATTAGGAACAGGCGGCGGCACGAGCCATGACGAAACAGGGGTTGAAGAATATGTTATTCAGAAAGGCGATACAATAAAGAGCATTGCCCAACAATTTGATATTAGCGCAGAAACAATACTTTGGGCAAATAATTTAACCACAAAGTCAACTCTCACTGTGGGTAAAACATTGATTATTCTGCCTGTAACAGGCGCTATGCATATTACGCAGAATGGTGACACGATAAGCGAGATAGCAAGGGATTACAAGGCGTCAAAAGACACTATTATTGTGTTTAACAATTTATCAGAAAATGGGGCAATTGTGGTTGGAGACATTTTGATTATTCCGGGGGGAACAAGGCCAGCGCCGAAAATATATTCAGCCCCAACAACTACGGCTATACCAAATTCATACTTTATTGTTCCAGTTCCTTCTCCGTGGAAGATTACTCAAGGACTCCACTGGTATAATGCAGTTGATTTTGCAACAGGCGAATGCGACTCCCCTATTTTCGCTGCTGCGCAAGGAGAAATCCAGAGAACTGGATGGGACACAAGAGCAGGCAGATATGTAAGAATTTTACATCCTAATGGAGTAGTTACCTTTTATGGACATATGTCAAAGATTGCTGTTTCCGCTGGGCAGAAAGTTTCTCAAGGCCAGATAATCGGATATATTGGTTATTCGGGACACACTATTCCTGCTGGTCCAGGAGGATGTCATCTTCATTTTGATGTAAGGGGAGGCAAAAACCCTTTTGCGAAATAATCAATCATCAATCATCAATAATCAATAATTATTGTCAGTGATTAGTGAGAAATATCAGCGAGGCGATACATTAATGCCTCGTGTAGATTCTCAAGCAAAATCTCATCTGTTCCTGCTAAGTCCGCAATAGTGCGGGCTATTTTTAATACCCGATGATAACCGCGGGCAGAGAGTTTGCCAGAGTTAACATAGCTCCTCAAGATATTGTTTGATGATGAATTTATCTGGCAGTGCTTTTTTATTTCCGGCACCTCCATTTCGCTGTTAGTTATCATCTTACTCTCTTGAAATCGCTCGTTCTGAATCTTTCTTGCTTTTTCTATTTCTCCCCTTGCTTCAATTGTTTCCTGATTGCTGTCAGGAGCTGTCAGTTTTTCAAACTCTACTTGGGGCAATTCAACCACCATGTCAATTCTGTCAATTATCGGACCCGAGAGTTTGCGTTTGTATTTTGCTATTTGCGAGGGAGTGCATGAGCACGGATTGTTCGGGTCGTTTAAGTGTCCGCAAGGGCATGGATTGGCAGCAGCAATCAAACTGAAATGGCAAGGAAATGTGATTCTTTGAACTGCCCGCATTACAGTTATAGTCCCGTCTTCCAATGGTTGCCTAAGCGCTTCCAGCACATCTTTATTGAATTCCGGGAATTCGTCTAAGAATAAAATTCCTCTGTGGGCAAGAGTAATCTCGCCAGGCCGAATCGGAGTGCCACCCCCTATTATTGAAACCTTGGAAGCAGTGTGGTGGGCTGCGCGAAAAGGCCTCTTTGTTACAATCGGTTCTTCTTTTGAAAGCAGTCCGGAAATGCTGTAGATTTTGGTGAGTTCAAGCATTTCTTCCGCTGATAAGTCTGGCAAGATTGAAGGCAAGGACTTTGCCAATAAGCTTTTTCCTCCGCCCGGTGGCCCGACAAGTAAGAGATTGTGGCCCCCGGCAGCAGCGATTATTAAAGCTCTTTTAGCATGGTTTTGTCCTTTTACCCAATCCAATCCAATCCTGTAATCATTATTTTTAACAACCTCGTTCATATCCAGTATCGCTGGCTCAATGATTATTTTTCCTTCTAGATAATTTATCGCAGCTTGCAAAGAATCAACTCCGATTATCCTTAAATTATTTTTATTGGTATTGATTTGGCACAGAGTTGCTTCTTTCATATTTTCAATTGGCAGGATTATTTCAGGAAAATCTGCTTCGTTGGCTTTAAGAGCAAAAGCAAGAGCTCCCTTTATGGGACGCAGAGTTCCATCTAATGATAATTCTCCGGCAAACATCTTTCCTTCACAATTTGCATTGATTTGTTTGCTTTTTACAAGATAAGCAATGGCAATGGGTAAATCATAAAGCGAACCTTCTTTTTTCAAATCAGCAGGCGCTAAGTTAATCAAGATTCTTTCTGGCTTTAAAAAAGGCGGACGAAGACCGCATGACTTTATGGCTGATTTTATTCTTTCTTTTGATTCCTCTACCGCTTTGTCGGGCAAGCCCACAATCTCAAAACTCCTTAATCCATAGGAGATATCTGATTCCACTTCAATAATTTGAGTTTCCAGACCGACAACAGCTCCGGAGAATATTTTGGAAGACATAATATTTATTATAATTCATAATATTCTATTATGTATCTTTCTTCAAACACAAAAACCCAGTGATGGGTTTTAGGGTTGTTGTTTGAGAGAGAAAAATAGACCTGATGTCGTTTTCAACACTATTATATTGAAGCGCGTCCAATGTCTGTGTGCCTACTTTTTTATACCAATTGCGATTGCGGATTTTAACAGAATTTATTGGGGATTTATGTATCTATAACAAAGATTTTCTTTTATCTTCTGCTCCTGTATCATCTCACAAATAGATATATCTTGCTTGGCTCGAGCAATGCGCAAATAACAAAGATCTTTTTTGTTCTGTCCATGCATTCCCTCACAAAGAGATATGTCTTCCTTGACTTGAGCTACATTTAAATAACAGTCATCTTTCCTCTCTTGATCCTGTATATTCTCACAAATTGAGATATCTTGCTTGGCTTGAGCTACATTTAAATAACAGTCATTTTTTACCCACTGCTCCTGTATCATCTCACAAATAGACATGTCTTGCTTGGCTTGAGCGGCACCCAAATAACAATAATCTTTCAATTTCTGTCCCTGTATTTCGTCGCAAGCTTTCTCGTCCGTCGGGAACATTACGGGAGCTGTTTTATTCTTAATAAGAAGTATTAAAAAAATTAAAATTGCCAATACTACAATGGCGACTATCGCGATCAATAATGTTTTATTTTTCATAAATATATTTTATTAATTTTATTCCTCTAATTTTTTATAGTATATCATGTTTGTTTCTGCCAGTCATCAAATGAAAAAAACGGTGATGAGAAAATGATGAAATAGAAAAATGGTGTCAGGTCTATTTTCCAATTAATTTTACTTCAGTCCTATAAAAGTGGTGTCAATTCTATTTTTCAATCAATTTTGCTTCATCCTTATGCCCGATTATTTCCGCTATAGGAAGAAGTTGTGTTTTAGAGAACACTTTGAATGTTTTGTGACGACAGTTGATTCCTCTACCGCTTTGTCGGGCAAGCCCACAATCTCAAAACTCCTTAATCCATAAGAAATATCTGATTCAACCTCAATGATTTGGGTTTCCAAACCGACAACAGCTCCGGAGAATATTTTGGAAGACATATTGTTGTTTATTGATTTATCTTGTTTCATATTATCTTAATTCTCCAAATTTAAAAACCCAGAAATGGGTTTTGGGAAAATAATAAGGATAATACTATACCTTAAATATTAGTTGAGTTATCCACAGCAGATACTTGACGCATATAGCATATATGCTATAAAGAGAATATGACATATTTAGGGGACCATAGGATCTATTACTATATTGATTCTAAAGGAAAGGAAGTCGTGAAAGAATACATTGATAAACTGTCTAAAAAAGAACAGGTAAAAGTTTTTACATATTTAGAATTATTAAAAGATAAGAAGGGATATTTGGATGAACCGTATTCAAAACACATTAAAGGGAAAATTAGAGAGTTGAGAGTTGGTTTTTCCAAAAATCATCATAGAATATTTTATTTTACATTTGTTAGCAAAAAAATTATTCTTTTACACGCGTTTTTAAAGAAAACAAGCAAAACACCAAAAAAAGAAATTATTAAAGCCGAAAAAAATTATAGAGATTTTTTAATAAATAATAATAAATATGACTAAATTAACTAATTACGAAAAACATTTTAGGGCCAAGATGAAAGATAAGAATTTCAACAAGGGATATAAACAAGAATGTCATCGTCTTGAAGTTGCTTATAAGATTGTCCAATTGAGAGCGAAGAAACACTTATCACAACAGGGATTAGCTAAAAAGATTGGCACAACTCAAAGCGTTATTGCTAGAATGGAAGCAGGGCGGCAGAATTTTACTACTGATAATCTTCAGAGAATTGCCTCAGTATTTAACAAAAGGATTAAAATAGAATTTGTTAGCTAAAAAAGTCGCTATAACAAAAAAAAGAGAAACCGCCTTTCTTAAACACAAAAACCCAGTGATGGGTTTTTGGTTGTTGACAAGAGAGAGAAAGTGGAATTAGCGCTATTTTCCACTATGCCTTTTTTTATTTTTTCCAATTTAATAAGCTCTTACCGCTTTCTACTCTGGGCATGAGTTTTTTAGTAAACCAATAAAATAAAAGGGTGGTTATTCCTGAACTCACTAAGAAAATTGCAAATGTTTTGGCAAGGTCAGTGGCACTTGCGCCTGTCCTCATTATCCAAACTATCAAAATAGTATACATTACTGGAACACTAAAATTTATCAAGAAAAACCAAATTGCCGACAAGCGAAGAAATTTTTGTTTTTCTTCGATGACATATCCTCTCTTTTTGAAATACCATAAAGAGCCAGACACTGATAATAGAATAATAAATATGGTAAATATGAGCTTTAATAAATATGGCCAGGAGGGAAAAATAATCTGCGTCCCTAACATATAAAGAAAAAAGGAATAAGAGATGTGCATTGATGCTAATTTGCCAGTGGGTATTTTTGGCATATATACAGTTTATTAATATTTGTTCCATTTTGACAAAAAAGACGCATATTGTCAAAGTTGCGTTAAGTTTATTTTTCAATCAATTCTACTTCAACCCTATGCCCGATTATTTCTTCTACCGGGAGGAGTTTTGTTTTCAAGAACACTTTGAATGTTTTGTGATGACAGTCGACTCCTCTACCGCTTTGTCGGGCAAGCCCACAATCTCAAAACTCCTTAATCCATAAGAAATATCTGATTCAACCTCAATGATTTGGGTTTCCAGACCGACAACTGCTCCGGAGAATATTTTGGAAGACATATTGTTGTTTATTGATTTATCTTGTTTCATATTATCTTAATTCTCCAAATTTAAAAACCCAGCAGGGGTTTTTGTGTGGTATTTTGCGTGGGGACTTGACAATTATTTTGAGATTGCTATTATCATATTGAAGCGTGTCCCAGGTCTGGGCGCCCGCTTCTTTTTTTATTTAACCTAATATATCTTTTTCAACAACCTTTTTTCCATTATCTTTTTAAGATATGGATTCTTTTTGGTAAAACTATCTTTTATTGCACCACTAACTAAATCAGATAACTGCATTGCATTTACATATTCCGAATTAACATGAGTGACATGTTTTATCCTTTCGATTGTTTTAGTATTTATTTTGCCCTTGAGATAATCATTGAAATTCTCGAAGTTACCATCCAGTAGCCTTCTGTCGGTTCTATCTATAACTACTTCTACTCCGGTCATATCACACTTCTTAACAGCAAAACAGACTAATTTTGCAAGATTATATTCATCAAAGACATTGTGTAGCCTTTTATCACCCTTAACGGCAAATGTTCCCTTATATTTCCTTTTATCTATTAATCTATAAAATATTTTTATATCTAATTTGTTAATCATTTTAAGGAGGTCTTTGTATAGAATTAAAGGAATAATGGTGCTTTTTATTTCGTTCCTAAATCCATGTTTATTTTTAATTTCTAAAATCTTATTTTCTAGCAAAAATAATTCTCTTGAATTCAAACAAACTGCGGAGAGAATATAAAATAAACTCGCGCCAGTATAAATTTTATTCCCAGAGGAATCAATCTTATGAATCTTGCCTGGGTCTCCTGATTCGTCAACGAATATATAATTTCTTATATTAGTAGACATATATAATCATTGTATATTATTTTTTTCAAACACAAAAACCCATCGCTGGGTTTTTGTGTTTGGGAGATATATTTGTTTTTACGCCTTGCCTTTGCAGTCCACGCAAAATTGCGCTTCTGGGCAGGCCTCAAGCCGGTCCATGGAAATTCTTTTTCCGCATTTATTGCATTTTGCGTAAGTGCCTTTCTTTACTTTTGCCAACGCTAAATCTATGTTTTGAAGTTTGATTTCCATAGAATGCTCCACTGGAAGACGGTTCAAATATTCCTCCACTTCATCTTGGGCTATTTCCAGTTTTCCTCCTCCGGTTTCAGAACTGTCAAAATCAGGAAAAGAGGACTTCCAGTTGCCTTTTATTTTTTCATCTTTTTCAGCAAAAAGACTTAGCTCCTTTTGGAGAGCTTTTTTGTTTTCTTCTAACCGCACCCTTTGCTTTTCTATAAACTCTTTTTTCATTTTTCTATTTTTATTCTAAAGATTTAAATGTTTTTAATTTTATGAAATTTTGTTCCAATCAAAATTAGCAGGATCGTCTTGTCTATTGGCAGGAGATATGTCTTCGTGCCCGACGATATTTTTTAATGGAATCTTGTATTTATCAACCAAATAATCAACCAATTTAGACAGGGAATCATATTGGACTTCCGTTGGCGTATCATTTTTAGCGTATATCAACTCAACGCCGATAGAAAAATTATTTACGTTAGTTCTCCCATCAGGCATTTTACTGTTTCCTGCATGATATGCGACGGCCTTATCGGTGACTAGTTGGTATATGTCCCCATTACGGGCAATTAAATAGTGCGGAGCTACCCCGTTATGTTTTGTATTCTGCGATAACCCCCGATGTACTGTATGGATCACTTCCTATCGCGTCATATGAAGAATGGATGACGATTGTATCTATTGAGCGGGCGTTTTTGGGCGTATGGTAACCCCAAGAAACAATATTTTGGATAATTTTAGGGGCAGAGACAGAAGGCGGTTTATCCGAATTGATTGTGTTTGTTGGGGATAAAGATTTGTCGTCTATAATTTTAGTAATTACATTACAGCAAGTACTAAAGACAAGATGGCTGTCTATCGCTGCATAGCAGGCGCCGAAGCAGTCCGGAGCCGGGCTTAATGTCAAATACCGCAGGACATTATTCTTATAATTGTTTTCCTGAAAGTTTGCAATAGGCACCATATTTGTTTTAGCAAGAGAACTCCCAAACTGCCTGCTGTCTGTGATTAAAGTCGGTTCCCATGATTTCATTGTCGCCATAATTTCATTATCGCTTATATCTGTGGCGCTCTTGGCAACAAACCCAAAGACCGAATAATTTTCAGTTGGAAAAACAAAAAATGTGGCGTCTGATTCTATCTGGTCGTAGAGAGTGGAAGGAGGATTAAGTTGGAGCGCAGTGAGCATTTCAGAGACAGATAAGTATTTTTTCTCAACAGTATTTTCTATTAAAATCCTTGAAAATACATTTTTTTCAATAATTGTATTTTTAAGAATCTGCGAGACAAGCAATGCTACATCTGTTTGTTCAGATACTTTCAAAGGAAATGTTGTGTTTACAGGAATTAAGCTTGAGGATGGGACAAGTGGCTCGGTTGTTGTTCCATTAGAAGGTGTTGTGGTTGCTGGCGGAGTAGGCGTTTCTATCTGTGGCGGCATAGGCGCTTCTGGTTTTTCTCTCACCTTGGCATACCAATACCAAAAACCGATAATGCTGATTATAACAACAACAGCAATTCCAATAAGCAATAATCTTAATTTGGATTTTTTAACATCTCTTTCAGAAGGGAGATTCATCAAAGGCGGGTGTTGTGATGAGATTTGTGGAGTCGGGCCTTGTTGTTCGGTAGGCGGTTCAGGGATAGTCGCTCCCTGCCTGATTCTTTGGAGCAGTTGTTTTTCCTTGTTTTGGGTTTCTCTTTCCCTTACGGTCCTTAATTTTTTAAGCAATTCTTCCCTTCTTTGTTTTGCCTCAATTTTTGCTAACTCTTCCTTGGCTTGTTCCTGCTCTGTTAATTGCCCTGGGGCTGTCTTTTTCTCGCTTGGCTCTTCTATCGGAGCTTGCTTTTGGTCTTCATCTGTTTTTATGGGGGTCGGCGATTTATCTTCTTTTAATCTTTCGGATGCTGGTTTTTCTTCTAGATAGTCATCTTTTTCTATTTGCTCTTCCTGTGGCTTGATAGTCGGTTCTGGCCTATCTCTCGGGTCAAGAACTTCTTTTGGAACAATAATTCCTAATATCTGATTAATATCCTGGATTCTTTTTCTGTACTGATTTTCCTGTTCTAATATTTTCTGATATCTTACATTGATTCGGTTTTCTTCAAGGCGGATTTTGGTCTTGTCTTCTTCTACTATCCATCTTTCTTTTTCAATGCCTGAACGCATTTTTTCCAATTTCCATCTCTCCTGCTCTACTCTTTGTTTTTCCGTTTCGCTCGCTAATCGCTCTTCTTCTTGGATATAACTTAATTCTTTTTCCAGCTTTTGTTCTCTTATTATCACTTCTGCCAATTTTTCTTCTATTGCTTTTCTTTGCGATAAAATCTTTGCCTTAATAACATCATGCTCTACCTTTTCTTTTGCTAATTGGCTGATTTTTATTTCTATTTCTCTTTTTTCTTTGGCTTTCTCAATTTTTTCTATTTCTTGATTGACCAAGCCAATTTCCTGTTTAATCTTGGCTTCTTTTTGGGCGAGTTGATGGAAGCCGAATTCTATTTCTTTTAATTGTTTCTCAATTTGAAATTTTTTCTGCTCATAGTCCCACCTTTGTTTTTCTATGGTTTCTCTCTCTTGTTCTGCTAATTGTCTTTCCTGCTCCGCTTTTTTCTTTTGGCGTGGAGTAATCGCAGTTTTTTCAATGCCCTCAATAAATTTTATATTCTCCTCTATTTTCTTTTCGCTTTCTAAAATTGGCTCCAAGTCCTTTTCTATTTTTGCTTGGTCTTTGAGGTAATAACTTTGGTTTTCTTCAAGAGGGATTTTTTCATTTGGGATTTCTTTAAGCGCCTCCTGCAATCGCTCCAATTTTTCACGAAGCTCTTTCTCTGTTCTTTCTTTTGTCTGGGCATCTGCTTTTTCTTCTTGTTCAAGCGCTTTTTTAAAGTCCTCTTTTTCCATGCTCTGATTCACCATTTCTTCCCTTTTCTTTGCCCGTTTCTTGATTTCCTCCGCAATTATTTTTTCTTGGTCTGAAGCGCTTATTTCTTTCTTTTTTGGTTCTTCGGGCGCTTCCTCCACTGGTTCTTCGGGCTTTTTTTCTTCCTTTTTTTCTTTTGGCTCTTCTTTTTGTGGTTTTAGATTTTGTTGTTCCATGAGCTTCTGCGCCTCTGCTTGTTTTTGTCTTTCGCGGAACTGTTGAAGCAACTCTTGAATTTCCGCTTCAGCCAAAGCCAAATCCCACTCTCCTCGAGTGATGCCAGCTAAGTCCTTTTTCATTGTCCGGATTGCTTCAGGCGGGATATCTAGTTTTTCGTGGTTTGTTTCTGCCATGGGAATAAAAAATCACCAAACTTTTAACAAAGAAGGCACGGGTTTCCTAAATGAGATTTGGGGCTTTGAGTAAATAACATCTCGTGCCCAATATAAATTATATTTTTCCTCCTTTTTGAGCTTGGGCTTGCTTTTTGGAGAGATTGATTCTTCCTTGGTCGTCAACAGAAATCACTTTTACAGGTATTATGTCGCCAAGCTTCACCACATCATCTACTTTGTTGACGCGGGATTGTTCTAACTCTGATATATGAACCAAGCCGTCTTTGCCTGGCAGAATCTCCACAAACGCGCCGAAGTCAAGAATTTTTACAACCTTTCCCTGAAATATCTCGCCAACAACAACTTCGCGAGTGAGTCCTTCTACCCAGTCAATGGCTTTTTTTGCTGCCTCTTCTGATTCAGCAGAGATAAAGACATTGCCGTCATCTTCTATATCAATAGTCACTCCGCACACATCAATAATTTCGTTGATTACCTTTCCGCCTGTTCCGATTACAGCGCCTATTTTTTCTGGATTGATTTTAATTCTGAAAATCTTTGGAGCGTAAGGAGATAGATTCGGCTTTGGTTTGGCGATGGTCTTGTGAATAGCTTTTATTATCTGCTCTCTGGCATGTTTTGCTTTTTCAAGCGCTTCTTTTATTATGTTTAAATCTATACCATTTATTTTAACATCCATTTGAATTGCTGTAATCCCCTCAAGCGTCCCAGCAACCTTAAAGTCCATATCGCCAGAATGGTCCTCTGGTCCCTGTATGTCTGTTAACAAGCGATAATCATTGTCAGATTTAATCAAGCCAATCGCAATCCCTGCAGCTGTATTTTTAATCGGTACTCCAGCATCCATTAATGCCAACGAAGCAGCGCTTACCGAAGCCATTGAAGTGGACCCATTCGAAGAAAGAATTTCTGTTACTATTCTTATAGTATAGGGAAAATCTTCAAATTTGGGAATAAGTGGAAGCAGAGCTTTCTCCGCAAGCATTCCGTGTCCTATTTCTCTTCTGCCAGGACCTCTTAATGGTTTGACTTCTCCAGAGCAATAAGGTGGGAAATTATAGTGATGCATAAATCTTTGCTTTCCACTGATTTCCATTCCCTCAATCAACCGTTGGTCGCCCGGAGGACCGAGAGTAACGCTGGATAGCGCTTTGGTTGTTCCCCTTATGAAAACAGCTGAACCATGAGCCCTTGGCAGAATTTCAATCATAGAATCAATTTTTCGCACTTCGTCCAGTTTTCTGCCATCAGGCCTTTTTCCTTTTTCAAGAACGAGATTGTGGAGAATTTCGGTAAGTTCCTTTTCAATGAATCTCTTGGCTATTTCTATTTTCTCCTCTCCGAAATTTTCTTTTGTGAATTCAATAATTTCGTTTTCAAGAATCTGCATAGCCCTTTTGCTTTCAAGTGATAAGGGTTGGGTCATTGCGTCTTCTAATTTTTGAGAAAACGATTCCTTTAACTTTGCTGCTATTTCTAGATTAGATTCTTTTTCAATTTGAATTTTTTCTTTGCCTGCCTTAGCGATAATCTCTTTTTGAAAATCCAATATTTCTCCAAGATGCTTTTCAGCAAATTCAGTTGCTTCAAAAATTTCGTTTTCTTTTGCTTCGTTTGCTTGGGCTTCAATCATATTGATTACAGCATTCTTTCCTTGTTGAACTCCGCTTAGCATTATTTCCAAATGTCCCTTGCCCCTATCTTCGTAATTTGGATTTAAGATAAGGTTATTATCAACCTTCGCCACTCTTATTGGGGCGATTGGTCCATTCCATGGAATATCAGATATCCCGAGGGCCAATGAAGCAGCCATAACTCCAGGGATATCAGGGTCGTTTTCCTTGTCAAAAGAATAGCAGCTTACAATTATTTGAACTTCTCTTTTTAAATCATCTGGGAATAATGGTCTTATACACCTGTCAATCAGGCGGGATGTAAGGATTGATTCTTCAGATGGTCTGCCTTCTCTCCTCATAAATCTTGAACCTAATATTTTTCCAGTAGCGTAAAATTTTTCCTGGAACTCAACTGTCAAAGGAAAAAAATTAAGACCCTCCAAATCTTGGGGGGACATTGTGGCAGTTGCCATAACGAGCGTATCGCCCATTCTTACAAAAATACTACCATTTGCCTGCTCTGCTAAAGTATCTATCTCTACTTCAAAATTTTTGCCTCCTATTTCTTTATTAAATTTCATATTAGTCAAATTTTATTTTTAATCGATTCAAATTTTCTTAAGAAGATATTTTTTATAGTCCTTTTCAATGTCTATAAATTCGTCTGCTTCTTCTTTGATTTTTGAAGAAGTAGACCGGCCGAAAGCGATTACCTCAACCCTTTTTCCTTGGTTTTTCAGATATTCCAGAAAAGGAATAAAATCGCCGTCTCCAGAAACCAATATTATTACATCCGCAGAAGTAGATGCCCTGATGCCGTCAACCACTATTCCAACATCCCAGTCCGCTTTTTTGAGTCCTCCGTAATATTCCTGCAATTGTTTGACCCTGGTTTCAATACCTAAACCAGTGAGCGCCTCAAAGAATGGTTTTTCCTCTCCTGTCTTGGTTTGAACCACATAAGCAAAAGCGCGGACAAGCCGCCTTCCACTTATTGCCAATTTCAAAATTTCTTCAAAATTTACCTTAGAATGGTATAAGTTTTTTGCCGAGTAATACAAGTTTTGAGTGTCTATCAACACAACCACTCTTTGGTCTGGATGTTTTTGGCTTTTCATCGTTTCTTAAGGCCTATTTTTTTAATAAGGGCATTGTATCTCCTGACATTTTTTTGCTGGAGATACTTTAATAATCTCCGCCTTCTTGCAACCATCTGCAAAAGCCCTCTCTTAGAATGCAGGTCTTTTGGGTGCTTTTTAAGATGCGAAAGCAGGCGCTTGATTTCTGTGGTCAAAAGAGCGCACTGGACTTCTGGTGAGCCAGTGTCGGTCTTGTGCACCTCGTGCTCCTTGATAATTTTTTCTTTGTCTTTTTGTGTAAGCATAGTTTTTATATTGTATACGAAAATTTTTTAAAAAGCAACAGTTTAAAGAAAAAGTCCTCCGAAGAGGACTTAACAAAAGAGCAATTGGTTCTTTGCGAGAGACGCCACTGCTGACAGGTAAACAGTTGGCAGAACTGAAAGGGATTGCCAGCAGGGCGTCTTTGGTAAGGAGGTCGCACAAGGTCCACAAAGAACCTCTTGGAACCCTATGTCTAATTGTATTATATGGCTTGGTGTTTTTCGTGTCAAGGATTATTAAAAGGGAAAACGTTCTTAGCAGTGCTAAGAGCGTGTAAAACGAAATCAATTGACAATGAACAACTCCTTTTCTTTCTCGCCAACAAGTTGAGAGCTGGGGAGGGATTGACGCCTCCCCAAGCTACTCCGGGTGGTGAAAAAGATGAGGGGGTAATGCACGATGTTTAATACATTGTAATAATATATCAACTCAACGATTTTGTCAACAGCAAACCAGAAAATTACGAGACCCGGTCTCGTAATTTTTGTTTTTTATTTTTAACTTTTAATTTTTAACTTGAGCGTAGCGAATATGCCCCCACCAGGACTCGAACCTGGAACAACCCGCTTAAGAGGCGGACACTCTACCTGTTGAGTTACGGGGGCGGTTACAAAATGCAGGATTATTCTGGCAATTAAGAACTATCCCTCAAGTAAAATTAAATTGTTCAATCCAGGAAAGTATTCTATGCTTTAAATTTTCATTTAGAACTTGAATCTTTATTGTGCCCTTATATTTGTCTTGACTATATTTACGACTAGCCGAACCCTCCTTTTTTAAAATAGTTTTATTAAATTGATTTAAGGGGATATTTGTTACTCTCGACCAGTATTTTTGCATTTTTTTCTCATTTTGTCCAGTATGCAGATAAAGATACGCTCTTATTTTTTTGTTTGGCACTTCGCAAGTTTCTTGAAACCACTTCATCATAAATTTCACTAATTCAGGATCAGAATTACTGAACGCCAAGCCATGAGATTTATTTCCTTCGCCCCAATATAGGGCTGCGCCAGCTATCTTAAGTTCATAAGGAGTAAGAATATGAATTTCGTTCTCTGCCTTTTTCTGAATTCTTATTATTTCTTTTTGCCTTTTAAGGCAATTGGCTTTTGCGCCTTTCAGACGATTAGCATACCTCCCTCCATGGGATTTAATTTGTCGAGAGGTTAGTTCAATATCTCGGCACCATTTGCTAAGTGTAATTTTGTGAACAGGCACTTTCTTCTGAATTTCAGAATAAGCCCAACCTAACCTCCTTAGCTTTATAGCATTTTCTCTTAGTTGCCATAATTTTTTCATAACGATTGATATAATACTTTAATCCAAGTCATAATTCTGTGGCGCAAATCCTCGCTTCCAAATCTTATTCTAATTACTCCATTATCTAGAATATTTTTCCTATGACCCGTGCCTTCTGGTTTAATGTAACTTTTACCAAATTGAGATATGGGGATATTTGTAATTTCAGACCAATATTTTTTTATCTTTTTATCATTTTGATTGGCGTGGATGTTTAATCGTGCCTTTAATCTTTCAGGTTGTGCCTCACAAACCTGTTTAAGCCAGCGAACCATAAATTTTATTAGTTTTGGGTCTGAGTTGGTAATTTCTACGCCACCACTCTTACTGCCTTCGGCCCAATATAGCATTGCGCCGACTATCTTAAATTCATAAGGGGCAAGGGAGTGAATTTCTTTTTTTGCCTCAATTTTTATCTTGTGAATTTCTTTTTTTCTTTTCTTGGCTATGGCTTTTGGTCCAAGGATTATGATCCTTTGCAAATTTCTTTCTCGTTTTTTGTTTAACCTTTCTTTTTGTTCAGGTGTTAATTCAACACCCTGACACCAAAAACTAATGCTACTTTTAGTCACTGGCACCTTTTGCAGAATTTCATTATAGCTCAATCCTTGCTTCCTGAGGCACTGTACTATTCTTTTTTCGTTTGGTTTCGGTTTCATGCGAACGGGCTAATATATCTTTCTGTGCCCTTATATCTATTATAAGATTTTTAATGTGCAGAAGTCAATATGAACAGAAGCTTAAGAGTAGTGCGTCCCAGACATTTTTGCTCTGCCAATTGAGCTACGGGGGCAAAAAGAAAACAACAAAAATGCCTATTTTTTTTATCTTGATTTTAATTGAAAGTCAAATCTATCAAAGGATCAAGGGACTTAGTAGTCAATCCACAGCAGTCAATCCACACAATCCGCGCGAAACAATCCTTGTCATGGCTTACAAGTTATTTTTATTGTACCGTCTGCGGTGCACCAACCATTACACTCAAATTCACAAAACCAACCTCTGCTTCCAGTTTGCCAATTGGAGATAATTTTATCATTATTATCATCTGGGACACAATCCCCGCTTACAATAAGGTGATCTGAATCGCAAAATAGATAACCACTTATATAATCGTCGGAGTTATTAAATCCTTCTGTAATATACAGCTCTTTATTATACTGCGAACAAGCAGAGTTATTCCATCCAGATTCTGCGCAAACCGATTGTGAGCATCCCTTATTCGTGTCTGCGTTTAGATATGTACAGCCGCCAATGCCGCAACCGCGGAGAGAATAGCAAGTGTTGCCGGAAGTTTTGGTGATAGGGCAAGAGTTAATTGAACAGACCAAAGAGCTATACAATTTTATCCAGCCATTGCTACCACAGCTTACACTACAGCCATAGTAGCAGTCATCATTTATTAATTTGTATGCTTCGGGTTTCTGAGTGTCTATGCTGTAATTACAGCCATTTCCACAGCCATTGCAAGTGTTGCCGGACGATGTCCAGCTGGAATTGCGTTCTTTTTCATCGCATTGAGAATCAGCCCCACAATCTTTTTCGCATTTAGGAGGAGTTTCGCATCTGTCAGTATTATTAGCGTGACAATCTGGACAATTTTGGCCAATGCTAATATTTACTGGCTCTCCTTCTTTAGCATTGCCATCATTATCAAGACATCTCGCTAATACTGAATAAGACCCTCTTGAAGTAAAAGTATAATCCACAGAAGCAGTGCAGTCGTTGCATGGCGACTCGGAAAAATTCATATACTCAACAGGCGTATTATTAATTTTTAGAGCGCAAGCCAAAACTTCGCCATCATCTGAAACCATTGTAGAGAATCTTTTTCTTACATTTAACTGC
>JAHIFQ010000003.1 GCA_018900835.1 Patescibacteria group bacterium | reverse complement strand
GCTATGGACGCTTGGGCGAAACTAGCCTGTTATCCCCAGAGTAGCTTTTATCTGTTGAGCTTCTTCGATACTACGATCGAAAGTCGGATCACTAAGTTCTGCTTTCGCAACTGCTTGACCCATCAGTCTCGCAGTAAAGCCAGCTTATGCCTTTGCACTATCAGTCCGATTTCCATCCGGACCTAGCTGACCTTATAAACGCCTCCGATACAATTTTGGCATTTGTGTTAACCTAACCCTTTTATGAGTATCAAGTATTTAGTATTAAGTATTAAGCGTTTGATTTTTACATATTCATATTTAGCTTAAGTTTAATCCTTGAATTTTATATTTTATAGAACTATGCATATAATCTTTTATCAATCCGGCAAAATCATCAGCGCTTTCCGAAAGAATCATAATTTGAAAACCTTCTTTTTGCTTTCTTGGTTTGCATTTTAGATTGAATTTATCATCAAGAATTTTTATCAATCTCTGAACTTCTTCCTTCTCAAAGCCTTGTGTGTTTATTATCCTCGCTTTATGATTTTTAGATTTCACCGAGCCATCATCCATAAACCAAACCGCCAATCCGAGCGGAGTTAACCACTTGTAAATTAGTTTTGGCACAATCTTTTTTTTATCTTTATAGAATTGCTTGGCGTAAAATCTAAACGCTCCGGAAGATATTGTATTAACCCAATACTTGCGATATAATTTTCCATTCACAATCTGTTCTTTCATTTTTGGCGCGGAAGACATCCATTCTGCAAACTCTTGATAAAACCAATCCACATATTCTTTTTGACTAAGCGAATGTTCAATTTTCAGCCTATATGTTTTATCATCGGTTATGCTTTCCAAATGTCCGTCTCCCAGCAATTTTCCAACAATGACTTCCCGTTGTCTTGGAGTTAATTTCAGGTTTTTTTTATAGTTCTTAATTTCTTTTTTATGCATATTTTTTTGGTTAGATCCTTAATCTTGCTTTTCGGGCGGTATAAATGGAAAAGCGTTTCTCAGTCGTATAAATACTGAGATGATTAAGGGCTCATAGTTTCCTATGAGATCAGACTATATCATATCCCAAATACTCGGGATTCGGCGTATAGTCGTTGAGGGGAAAACTAATGTAAAACATTAGTAATCTTCCCTGCTGATTGTCTGGCGATTATATTTCTAAATTTACATTTATAATACAATCTTGCTTGCAATTTTTATCCCGAGAACTCGGGATATGCAAACTCTGACCGGAGGTTCCAGCATACAGCCGATTTGCTTTTTGTCCCGAGAACTCGGGACAAAAAGGCCCCTTAAAATCCGGCGTTAAAATGGATTTTAAAGTTAAGGCAACCGCCCCAGTTAAACTACCCACCAGGCACTGTCCCCTGACCGGTTAACGGCCAAAGGTTAGAATTACAAATCCAGAAGAGTGGTATCTCATATTGCGACTCCGCTTCGGCTAGCGCCGAAACATCAAAGTCTCCCACCTATACTGAACATTTAAATCCATAACACAATACCAAGATATAGTAAAGCTTCATGGGGTCTTTTCGTCTAGCCGCAGGTAAACGGCATCTTTACCGCTATTGCAATTTCACCGGGTCCCTTGTTGAGACAGTCCCCAAGTCATTACGCCTTTCATGCACGTCACTAATTAGATGACAAGGAATTTCGCTACCTTAGAACAATTATAGTTATTGCTGTCGTTCACCAGCGCTTAAATTCATAGCTTTCACCACGAATCTTAACGTTCTGGCACTGGACAGGCGTCAGCCCCTATACTTCCTCTTGCGAGTTAGCAGAGACCTGTGTTTTTGATAAACAGTTGCTCGGAGTCTTTTACTGTGGCCGAACCATACCTCGCTATGCTCGTAAATTTTCAATTTTCAATTTCTAATTTTCAATCAATTTTCAATGACTAGATTTTCAAACTGTTTGAAAATTGAAAATTGGTCATTCATTGAAAATTGAGAATTGTAAATTGAAAATTCCATACGAACACAATGAGGTACGGTCCGGCGGGTCTTATCCCGAAGTTACGACCGCTGTTTTGCCGAATTCCTTAACAAGGGTTCTCCCGTTCACCTTGGTCTACTCGACCTATCCACCTGTGTTGGTTGTTGGTACGGATGCTTCTATCAAGGATAGAGGTTTTTCTTGGAAACTTGACTTGCTTGAATTAT
>JAHIFQ010000002.1 GCA_018900835.1 Patescibacteria group bacterium | reverse complement strand
GGGTTTCCAGCAGGCGGGCAAAAAGGAAGGGGGTTGGGGGGAAGAAATTTTTGTCCGCCTGCTCACCGCGCCGAAGGCGCGGCTGGGGCGAGAACGGCGCTACTCTCTTGCTCCGATCCAAACTAAACCAAAAATCCGCTGTTCAGCGGATTTTTGGTTTGAGGAAAAAATCTATCTGACTAAGTCCTTTAAGGCCTTTCCTGCCTTAAATCTTGGAACTTTGGCAGCTGCGATTTTGATAGCTGCGCCTGTCTGTGGATTCCTGCCTGTCCTTGCCTTTCTCTTTCCGACCAAGAACTTGCCGAAACCAGTCAAAACAACATCCTGACCTTTTACTAAGGCCTTGCCAATCTCATCTAATATAACATTTAAACATTCGCTGGCCGCTGCCTTGGAAACGCCTGTCTTTTGAGCTAAAGCATCAACTAAATCTTGTTTTGTCATTTTTTTGATTTTATTAATCTTTTAAACTCGACCTTTAATTTGATGACTTTTATTAAGGATTATTTGGCGTATTCTGTAATCCTTTTCTCTCTGATAAGCACTACTTTTATCTCTCCTGGATATTTTAACTCCTCTGATATCCTTTTGGCAATATCCCGCGCCAATCGCTGGCCTGCCAAATCATCAATCTCATCTGGTTTAACAAAAACTCTTAATTCTCTGCCTGCTTGAATAGCGTATGATTTTTCTACTCCTTCAAAGCTATTAGCAATATTCTCCAAATCGCCCAATCGCTTAAGATAATTTTCAAGCGTGTCCTTTCTCGCTCCAGGCCTGGCTCCGGAAATTTGGTCAGCTGCCTGCACAATGTGCGATTCAACTGTTTCGTAGGGGTATTCTTCGTGATGCGATTTCATCGCAGTAATCACTTCTTTTTCTATCCCGAATTTTTCCAAAATCTTGATGCCAATATCAGTATGCGAGCCCTGAACCTGATGGTCCATTGCTTTGCCGATATCGTGCAAAAGGCCTGCCTTTCTGGCAACTCTCACATCTGCGCCGATTTCTTCAGCCAACATCCCGCTTAAAAGAGAAACCTCTACAGAGTGCAACAAGACATTTTGGCCAAAGCTTGTTCTGAAACGAAGCCGTCCTAATAATTCCACTAATTTCGGGTCTAAGTCCAGTATTCCTGTTTCATAGACCGCTGTATCTCCAGCCTGCTTTACTTGTTCTACCACTTCTTCTTCCACTCTGGCAACTATTTCTTCTATTCTGGCTGGCTGTATTCTGCCGTCTTCTATCAGTCGTTCCATGGCCCTTTTGGCAATATAGCGCCTATAAGGATTAAATCCTGAAATGGTTATCGCTTCCGGCGTTTCATCAACAACAACTTCTACCCCTGTTGCTTTCTCAAATGCCTTTATATTCCTCCCTTCTTTTCCGATAATCCGGCCCTTGATTTTATCAGAAGGAAGATTGACTGTCGTGGTTGTAGTATCCTGCGCTTGTGGCAGGGCACACCTTTGGATTGCCAAAGCAACTATTTCTTTAGCTCTTTCTTTTAATTTTTCACTACCATCTCTTTCTAAGCGCATCATTCTTTCAAGCATTTCCTTTTGCGCTTCTTTTTCTATTCTTTCTAAAAGCTCTTTTTTCGCATCATCTCTTTCAAGATGGGCAATACTTTCCAGCTTACCGATTTCCTGGTCTATCAGCTCTTGTAATTTTTCCTTTAATTCTTTAATCTCATCCGCTTTCCGATAAATCAGCTTTTCTTTTTCATCTAAATCAGTAATTTTGGTTTGCAAAGCGGTTTCTCTCTGCAAAATAAATCTTTCTGTTTTTAAAAGTTCTCTTTTCCGCAACTCTTCTTCTGTCCTTGCTTTTTTTATTATTTCAGATGCCTTGTTTTCTGACTGAGATAGAACAGTATCAGCGTCTTTCTTGGCTTGAGTTATTTTGTTTTGAATCTTTAACTCTATGCTGCCTAATTGTTTTTTCGCAATTGATTGACGCGTAAGATACCCCAAAATCGCTCCTATCACAGCGCCAACAAGGCCCACTATCAGTAGGGTAAGTTGGTTCATATTGTGTGTTGGAAAACTGGCAAATCATTTTTTAATATTAATCACCAAATTCCAGTTAAATTATATTTCTCGGGCAGGACCTTTCTGCTCCTGCCCTGCGACCAAAGGGGGCACCCCTTTGGAATCCTCATCTTCCGGGAGTCCTATCCGCCTAAAGGCGGGGGTTCCCGAAAGATTAAATTATATTTCTCGTTGATGATAGCAATAAAACGCTTATCTGTAAAGGAATTCCATTGATTACGACTTTTTTGTCTCTATAACAGTGTCAATGAGTCCATAATTCTTTGCCTCCTGCGCAGACAAATAAAAATCTCTGTCTGTGTCAACGCTGATTGTTTTCAAGGGCTGTCCTGTGTGTTTGGCAAGAATCTTGCTTATCTTATCCCTTATTTTAATAATCTGTTTAGCAGTGATTTCTATTGCCGCTGCCTCTCCGCTCACACCTCCTGCCACTTGGTGCAGTAAAATTTCGCTGTTTGGCAAAGCGAATCTTTTATTCTTCTCGCCAGAAGCCAATAAGACCGCTGCCATAGAAGCAGCCAGGCCAACGCAAACCGTTGAAATCTCGCAATTAATGTATTGCATTGTATCGTAAATAGCTAATCCAGCTGTTACAGAACCACCAGGACTATTAATGTATAACTTAATGTCTTTTTTCGGGTTCTTGCTTGCCAAAAAAAGCATCTGGGCGATTATTGAGTTTGCGCCAATATCTGTTAATGGCCCTGCTAAAAAAATTATTCTGTCTTCTAAGAGCCGGGAATAAATATCATAAACCCGTTCTCTTTGCCCTGATTTTTCTATGACTGTTGGTATAATATTCATAAGTTTAAATAATTAATAATTATTGACTATTGACTATTGATTATTGATTATTGACTAGTCCCTCAAGTAATTGAAGGGCTTTCTCGTCTTCTATCCGTTCTTTAAGATAAGTTCTTAACGCTGTTTGGTCAATCTGGTCTTTGATTTTCACATTAACAGGATGGTCAAGAAATCCTTTAATTTCCTTTTCTAATTCTTCTTCGCTGGCTTCAATATTCTCTTTTACTTGTATCCGCCCTAAAATCATAATTCTCTTGATTCTTTCCTTAACATCAACAGTTAACGAGTCCTCTAATTCTTTTTCTGTTTTTTGGATTTTTTTCAAATAATCTTCAAACGAAATTTTCAATGCTTCTTGGACATTCCTCTTGATATCATCCATCATTCTTCTTCTCTCCGCGGAAATCAAAATTTCCGGAACTTCAAAATCGCATTTCTCCGAGATTAACTTAAGAATATCATTTCGCAGTTTTTCTTTTCTTATTGTTTCTTTTTCTTTCTGGATTTCCTGCCTTAATATCTTTTTAAGCTCTTCTGGTTTATCAAAATTAATTTTATCTCTCTGCTCTTGCGGTATCTTTTCTCTTGCTTCCTGTAATTGTTTAAACGCCTGGTCCACTTCTTCGTTGCTTACAATTAACTCTTCCGGTTTGACGCCTTTGGCTATCTTTTTGTAATCAGGCAAAACAATTTCTGGCATCACCGAGACCTTAATTTTTAATTCAAGAGGATTGGCTGGAGCTAATTTTAATACTTCAATTTCCGGAGGGCCTATCACTTCCAGCTTATTCTCTTTTACTATTTCAGGATAAATTTCTTTTATCGCCGAACTAACTGCCTGCTGTAAAATATCTTCTTGTTTAATATTTTTAATTGCCAAGTCCTTTGGCGCCTGGCCCTTGCGGAATCCCTTAATTTCTACTCCTTTGACAAGCCCATCAGTCGCTTTCTGGACAAACTTATCAAATTCATTATATGGAACGCTAACAGATATTTCTCTTTTCGTCCCGCTAATTTCTTTTATAGATATTTCCATTGCTTTTAAGAAAATAATGCTAATGATATAAGAGCAACTACGCTGATTAGTTTGATTAAGATATTTAACGAAGGTCCAGCAGTGTCTTTGAACGGGTCTCCAACTGTATCTCCTACAACCGCTGCCTTGTGCGCGTCAGAGCCCTTGCCCCCAAGATTGCCTGCTTCAATATATTTCTTGGCATTGTCCCATGCAGCTCCTGAATTTGCCATAAACAAGGCAACTAAAAATCCACTGGTTAAAGCGCCGACTAAAGTGCCTGCCACTGCTTCTTTACCCAAAATCAGGCCAACTAAAATCGGAGTGAGAACCACTAATATTCCGGGAACTATCATCTCTCTGATAGCTCTTTTTGTCGCCAAATCAACACAAGTGCGATAATCAGCTTTTGCTGTTCCTTCAATTAATCCAGGCAATTCTCTAAATTGCCGTCTTACTTCTTTCACTATTTCCAATGCACCCCTGCTCACTCCTTTCATTGTTAAGGCAGAAAAGAGAAATGGCAACATTGCCCCAATAAACAATCCTGCCAAAAGTTTTGGCTCCAACATATTAATTGAAACCACATTGATTTTTTGCGCATAAGTTGCCAACCAAGCCAAGGCAGCCAAAGCAGCAGACCCTATGGCAAATCCTTTTCCTATTGCAGCTGTGCTATTTCCAACTGCATCAAGAGCTTCCACTCTTTGCCTGACTTCTTTTCCCAATCCGCCCATTTCAGCAATCCCTGCTGCATTATCAGCAATAGGCCCATAGCAATCAGTAGAAAGATTAATACCCAAGACACCAAGAATACCAAGCGATGCTAAGGCAATACCATAAAGCCCGGCAAAATGATAGGACAGCACTATTGTTGCGCTAACCGCAAGAACTGGAACAACCGTACTTTTCATTCCAACAATAAGCCCTTCTATAATTACATTTGAAGCGCCGCTATTTCCTGCTTCTGCAATATCAAGAGTTGGCCTCTTTTTTTCAGAAGAAAAATATTCGCTCGTCTTTCCTATAATCCAACCAGCGAGCAAGCCAAACAATATTGCCCAAAACAGACCGATACTATTAAATAGAGATTTTATCAGAAAATATGAACCTACAATCATTAAAACATTAGCCACAAGCACGCCTCTCTCCATTGCCTTTCTAACGCTTTCTGTTTGTTTAGAAAATTCTTCCTGTGACGCGTCTTTAGAAACGCGCACAAAAAATGTTCCCAAAAGAGAACTAATAATTCCGATTCCTGCCAAAAATAGGGGAGCAATCATTCCTTTTGCGCCAAAGACAGCTGTGCCGATAACCATTGCTGCAATAATAGTAGAAACATATGATTCAAAAAGGTCTGCGCCCATACCAGCAATATCTCCCACATTATCTCCAACCTGGTCTGCTATAACAGCAGGATTTCTTGGGTCATCTTCTGGAATCCCTTTTTCCACTTTTCCAACCAAATCAGCTCCAACATCAGCGCTTTTTGTGAATATTCCTCCACCTACTCTCATAAATAGAGCGACTAAAGACGCTCCGAGCGCATAGTTTATTAGCAAATCCACATTTTGAAAAGCCATCCAGAGTATAACAACGCCCAAAAGTCCTAATCCTACAACCAAAAAGCCCATAACCTGCCCACCCCAAATAGCGGTCTTAAATGATTCTGGAAAACTTTTTTGGGCTGAAACTGTTGTTCTTATATTAGCCAAAGTTGAAACCATCATTCCGATATAACCGGCTAAGCTTGAGATAAATGCACCTATTAATAAGACAATGGGAGGCAAGATGCTTTTATTTAAAATCCCCAAAGCAATTGCCACTAAAAGAAAAACAATTATCATTGCCTTGAATTCTCTTTTAAGAAAAGCCTTGGCTCCTTCTCTTATGGCATCAGCTATTTTTTGAAGACCTGCTTCGCCAGAACTCAATTTTTTCAAAAGGCGAATCCATAAAAGAACAAATAGAATATCTATAACAGATACAATAAGAGGAATATATATCAAGTTCATATTGGAAATGTTAATTAATAATTAGTTGTTTTCTTTTTCGGTTTTTTCTGATTTTTCTTTTTTTGTTTTTGGCTTTTTTGTTTTGGTTTTCGGCTTCTCGTTTTTTGGTTTCTCTCCCTTTGGTTTTTCTTCTACTCCTGCTTCTTCTGGTTCTGGCGATTCTATTATTGCTTCCTCTGATTTTTCTGGTTCTATGGGTTTATCGCCTCCCTCAACCTGAATATCTATTTTCCAACCAGTGAGTCGGGCAGCCAAGCGAACATTTTGACCTCCCTTGCCAATGGCCAATGAAAGCTGGTCTTCAGCAACAATCACAGTTGCCTTGCCTTTTTCCTCTACTTTTACTTCCATCACTTTTGCTGGAGACAAAGCATTGCTAATAAATTGTTCTGGATTTTCAGACCATAAAATAATATCAATCTTTTCCCCAGACAAACTATTAATCACTGCCATGACCCTTGTTCCTCTTTGCCCGACCATTGCGCCAATAGGGTCAATTCCTTCTTCATTCGTAGCTACAGCAACCTTGGTGCGAAATCCCGGCTCTCTGGCTATGCTTTTAATTTCTACTTGACCAGAGGACGCCTCTGGCACTTCTATCTCAAATAATTTTGAAATAAACTTCGGATAAGCCCGAGACAAGATAATGGTTGGTCCTTTTGGGGTTGCCTCAACGCTTCGCAAATAAAGACGCAATCGCTGACCAATAAAATAATTTTCACCAGAGATTTGTTCAGCAGGAATTAAAACACCCAATGTCTTGCCAATGTCAAAGAAAACATTTGGGCCCTCTATCCTCTGGACTACCCCGGAAACAACCTCTCCTTCCTTTGATTTGTATTCTTCTAAAATAGCATTCCTTTCCGCTTCTTTAAGCCGTTGCAGAATAACCTGTTTAGCGGTTTGGGCTGCGATTCTGCCATAATCAGTATCCGCCTTAAGCGGAACTAAAAACTCTTCGTTAATCTGGATTTTTGACTCTGTTTTTTTCGCCTCCTCTATCATTATATGTTTCTTGGGATTAAACCTGACTTTCTTTTCTTCATTGTCTGCTTCTCCTATTTTTTCCAGTCCCTCTTCTGCGTCTCCGGTCTCTTCGGCTTTAAGCTTAAGCTCTTCCAATTCTTCTTCTGAATAAATCATATCCTCGTCAACAACTTCAAAAACCTGCCAAAATTTTACTTTGCCAGTTTGCATATCCATTTTTGCCCTGATATTCTCTCCTTTCCTGTCATTGTCTTTTTTATAAGCAGCAGACAGGGCCTGCTCTATAACATCAATCACAATATCCGAAGAAATTCCTTTTTCTTCCGCAATTTGGGATATAGATGATGCGAGAGCTTTTATATCTTCCATAGTTTTTGGTTAAAAATTTTAAATTGTAAACATAGGAAACGAGGATATCTTGTTTCAAGATGTTATCAACGAGGCCGGGTCTCGTTGTGAGGCCCGGACTCGTTGATTGTGCCTCGCTTATAAAATTGATTTCAGAAAAAAGGGCCCAACTTCTTGGACCTTCTTTCCATATAATAACAAATCAGATATTTATGTCAAGAATATCTGCCCAATAATGGCTCAAATATTCTGAAAATGGCTTATTCTCGCTTTGCGGGAACAAAAATCCAAAACAATTGCCAGAGCGTCTATTTGCCACAACGATTCCTGCGGAACGCTGTTTTCATCAAGCCAAATTTGGGCAATTTTGGATATTTTGCCTTGCTTCTGAAAATTAATTTTTGATTCAGGCGCAAATCTTGTTCCATTGGACAATGTTTTCACTTCAAAAAAAATAATGACCCCTTGTTTTTGGGCCACAATATCTATTTCTCCGATTTTTAACCCATTAGCTGTTTTAAAAAAGTTTTTGGTCAAAATCTTGTATCCTTTCTCTTCTAAATACCTTCTTGCAATCTCTTCCCCAATCTCCCCAATTTCTTTAGAGTTCGGCATTATTGTTTTTGAAATAAAAACTATCGCCTATTTTTATATCTAATTCCTGGGCAAGTCCTGCTTTTATTTCTAAAACATATTGCGATAACAGATTCGGCTTATAAACAGGGCAGGGGTCTGAATCGCAAGGCATGACATTGTGTTCAATATGAGTAATCTTTAAATCCTTGTCCATCCAAACAATATCAATCGGAATCATCATATTCTTCATCCAAAATCCGTGGCCTCCCTGCTCTTGGAAAACAAAAAGCATTCCCTTATTTTCCGGCAAGTCCGAACGCCCCATCAGCCCTTTGGTTCGTTGTTCCGCTGTCTCTGCCACTTCAACCTCAAAACATTTATCTCCAAAACAAACCTCATTTATCCTCATGTCTTTTCTATTGTTTAAAAAAAATACAAATATTGTCACCGCTACCAAAAATAAACAAAATAATAAAATTAATATTACAAAAGATTTAAACATAAAAAATTATTATTTTTTAGCTTGTTTATGATATCTGCCAATGCGATCGACGCGCCAATACTACCTGGCATAGAACTATTTTTCAAAAATACAAGTTGCTGTGGCTGTCTATAATAACAAAAATGCATTCATTCTCGTTAACAAACTTATAAATTGCTCTTAGGTCGCCTGTTATGTCTATGCTTCGGTAATCAGTATATTTTCCTTTTAAGGGATGATTGTTGAGTTGAGAATGAAATGGATTTTCCAAAAATAATTCTAATCTTTGCTGAACTTTTTCTTGTTCTTTTTTCTTTAATTTCTTGTATTGTTTCTCAAAATTCTTGTGAAAACGAATTTTCATGAGGAAGAAAAATGTTTTTTAAGTTCTTGTTTGGAAGAAAAACTGCGAGAAACATTTTTGTTTCTCTGAATATCAAATTCTATACTGCCCAAAAGATTCTCCAGCTCTGGCAACATTTTAGGCGCAACGCCAAAGTATGCTTCTTTATCCCTCACAAACTGCCTTAAATAGGCGTTTATAACTGTGCTCAAGGATAACCCCAATTCTTTAGCGGTTTCCTGGGCAGCTTCTTTTATCTCGCTATTGGTTTTGATGTTAATAACTGTTTTCATAATTCGATATTTAATATTAACTCATTAGCAGGCCGAGCTTTTGCAGACAGCGCAAACGGGCCTCTATGCCTAAAGTATATACAAAGGTTAAGCCAATGTCAATAGTTAAATATCGCAGGGCAATGATTTAACTAATATTATTTCGTTCCTAAAACTTTTGATTTTTTAGAGTTTGAGCAGTTAAATAATCAACAGGACAAAAATTATCAGTCAATTCCATATAGCGAGAAAAATCTATTTTATCTGTGTCAATCATTTTTTTATCTAAATCAACTATCAACGGAGCTAATTTTCCTGCTATTCTTTCATCTAAAAAATCTATCTTATCATCGCCCTTATACCCTACAAAGATAATGTTCTGCGCTTTAATCTTTTCTTTTGAATCAACTGCGAAAAAATAACTATTAGGGAAAACGGTTCTAAAGGTTTTCATTTCAGAGAACAATAATGATAGAGGCGCGGGATTCAAATTTCCGATAATATTTGCAATGAATATCCCATCATTATTAAGCTTATCGCGTACTACTTCAAAAAATTCTATTGTCGTAAGATGGGAAGGCACCGAAAAAAGAGAGGAATAAGCGTCTCCATATATTAAGTCATATTTATTTTCTGAATCTGCAAGAAATCTTCTGCCATCTTGTATAAAGTTATTTAAATTAGCATAATCCTTTAGCCCAAAGAATTCTTTTGCTAAATCAAAAAATGACGGTTCTATCTCTACAACATCAACTATTGCGTTCGGCAACTCCTGCGCAATAGATTTTGGGATTGTATAAATGCCGCCGCCAATAACAAGCGCTCTCTTCATCTCTGGATTTGTAATTCTATATAAAGAATAATATTTGCTATATTCAAAAGCATGGTCCTCTGAATCTAAAAATACTCCTCCCCACAAACTACGGTCTTGTATAAAAAGCCGCGCAGGCCTATTTTCATAAATCACGTCCATTATAATAATTTTCCCATAAATCCCATCCTTGGCATAAACAACATTTTCTTTGAAATAAAAAGATTGGAAAAGGGCAATCATTAAAAACATAACAAAAACAGAGAAAATAACACCAAAAATAATCCCTTTTTTAATATTAAGAACAATCAGGGCAAAAATGCTCATAAATACCAAAACCAGACCTGTGCCAACCATTATTTGCCAAAGCCCGAAATTAGGAATAAGAACAAATCCGGAAAACAAACTGCCGAATATGCTCCCAAATGTTGACCAAAAGAAAATCTTGCCCGATATCGTGCCTATGCCTACATTTGGAGAAAGCGCTTCTTGCAGTTTTATAGCGAAGGGGGAAAGGGTTCCCAATAAAAAACTAGGTATAAAAAATAAAACAATAGAAGAAACCAAGGGGCCGTAAATGATTGAAAAGCTTCTGCTAAGAAAGGGCAGAACGAACATTATAAGAAACTGAAGAATAAAAATACTTATCCCGCTTGCTAAAATTATCCCGAAAAACCATTTTAAGGAAGGGTGCTTATCAGCCAATGTCCCTCCTATATAATATCCCACGCTAAGGGCGGCCAATATCACGCCCAATATGCTGGAAACGCTGAATATGGTGTTTCCAAAATAGGGAGCCAAAATCCGAATTGCCACAACTTCAACTACCAAAACCGCTGCTCCTGTAATAAATACTACAAACAATAAAAAATTTCGTTTGAGAAAAGACATTATTTTATTTTAATTATTAAATGTTTATAATCTTTCACAGTACAACTTCAAATATAAGCGAGGAGCGAAGTAGTGGACCTGGGCGGAGTCGAACCGCCATCACCTCAATGCGAATGAGATATTCTGCCATTAAACTACAGGCCCTTGTTTTGTTGAAGGATTATTCTTGCTCGAAGTGTTGATTCTCGTTTAGAAAACATAAAGGAAACTCTGCCTTTGAATGTTTTTTTGATTTTCTTTGCCAACTGCTGAGCCATTTGGTTTTCTGTGGTCAAAACCCTCAACATTCCCTTGGCAACTGTCTGGATGGAAATAATCCTGTCCATGGGGTCTTTTTTAAAAGCAATCTCTGAAAAATTGCTGATTAAATTCTCTATTTCTTGTTTTTTTTCTTCCTGAATATTCTCTATTATAATCTCTCCTTCATAGCGATTGTTTTTAATCATCTGGCAAGCAGGGCAAAACACGGATTTAATGTTTTGTTTCTCTGCTTCCAGGACTCCCTCCAATCCGTGTCGCCAAGATTTTTTCCAAAAAACAGCGTTGCATTCTTGGCAAACAAAAATACCTGCTTTTGCTTTTCCAAACTCTGCTGTCTCATTTTTAAACCCTGGAAAAGGCCATGATGTTTTTTCAAAAAAATTCCTCATATTGAATAAAATAATTAAATAATAACTCCTTGTCAGGGCGGAGAGAATCGCACTCTCGATTTCCGCTTCCCGAAAGCGGCGTCTTAGCTGCTAGACCACGCCCTGATTCAAGAGACCCAGTATTTCTTTTTTGTCATTTCATCCCGCTTTGTCACAATTTCTTCCCGTTTCTCTTTAGCCCCTTTCGCCAATTGTTCTAATTCCTTTTCACTAAGACCGCCCATTCCTTTAATCCGCTTCTTTAAATAAGTTTTTTTGTTATTCTTCGGCTCATCTAAAACTTCCCCTAATAAAACAGCAAGAATTTTTCCGATTTTCTGTCCTGGTTCTATTTTCAAAATTTCCATAATATCATCTCCGCCTACTTTTAGCGTAGTTGTGTCAATCGGAGAGAGCGCTAATCTTTCCGCAACATATTGAAAATGCCTCAACTTGTATGGCATTGCCTTGGGACATCCAGACCCAATCCTATCACATGTTCTTAATTGCACCAATTCCTCAAAATTTTCTGGTCCGACTTTTGCCAACAATCGCCTCACTGAAGATTCCTGCACTTCGCCGACATTGTAATAAAAAAGATGATACCTAACTAATCTTACTATCTTTTCAATGTCTTTCTTGGGAAACTTCAACCGTTCCAAAATCTTGGCAGTCATTTTAGCTCCGATTACTTCATGGTTATAAAAAGTTGAATCAGCGCCTTGTCCCTCTTTAGCTCTTGGTTTTCCGATATCGTGGAAAAGCGCGGCTATACGGACATATTTATTAAAATTTTCTTTTGCCCCGAATTGCAAAGACCTAATGCCATGCTCATACACTTCATATATATGATGTTTGTTCTGTCCAACCTGATATCCTTCTAATAATTCCGGGACAATATATTTCAAAAGTCCTGTTTCTCTTAAAAGCTCTACGCCTTTGGCTGGATTATCAGACATTACTATCTTCAAAAATTCATCTCTAATTCGTTCTTTGGAAATAAACTCCAAAAGACCAGTATTTTTCTTAATCGCTGAAAGGGTTTGTTTTTCAATATTAAAATCCAAAACAGTGGCAAAACGAATTGCCCTCATCAAGCGCAGAGCATCTTCTTGAAATCTCTCTTCTGGCTTGCCAACTGCCCGAATCAATTTATCCTCCAAATCCTTCTGCCCATTGAAAGGGTCAATCAATATGAATTTTGAATTTTGAATTTTGAATTTTGAATTTGTCCGAGATTTGGGATTTGGGATTTTCAATGCGATAGCATTGACAGTGAAGTCCCTTCTCCCTAAATCCTGCTCAATCGTTTTTGCCCATTTAACCTTATCCGGATGCCTTTTGTCTGTATATTTTTCCTCTGTTCTAAATGTGGTTATTTCTATCTCTTTTAAATTATCTTTTTTGCTGGCTGTTAAGACAGTTACTGTGCCAAACTTATTTACATTAAAACTTTTAGGAAATATTTTTTCTAATTCCTTTGGATTAGCATTGGTGGTAACATCCCAATCATTCGGCTCAATTCCTAATAATAAATCCCTTACGCACCCGCCAACAACAAATGCCTGAAAATCCTTGTTTTCAAGTATGCTGACTATTTTCTTTACTTCTATGGGAATATTCATGTTCCCCAATTCTAACTTAATTCTTGCTCTTTTTCAATTGGTAATATAGAATTAAATAAAGCCCCCGTGGCTCAATTGGATAGAGCGTCGCGCTTCGGACGCGAAGGTTTGAGGGTTCGAATCCTTCCGGGGGCATATTAGAATAAGTTAATGAGCAAGGCGAATTTACTTGTTCTTATATCCGCCGCAGCCCCGACGGAGTCGTGGGCGGAGGCGGGCTATAAAAATTAAGGATAAAAAATAAAAAATAAAACCATGAACAAAGCCACGAAAATTTTAATAATAGGGTTGTTTCTCGGTCTTTTTGTGTTTGTTAGTCAAGCATCAGCAGCTGGAATTGTTCCTTGCGGTCAAAGAGAAGATGACCCCAATACTACCATAGTGGAAAGCGCCCCATGTACTCTCTGCCATTTCTTTGTACTTATTGAAGTTGTCCTTGAATTTGTATTCTTCAATATAACTCCGCCTCTGGCTCTTCTAATGCTGATTATCGGCGGAGGAATGTTTATGATGGCTGCTGGGGACCCTGGCAAGATATCAAAAGCAAGAACAATAATCACAACCACATTAATCGGCATTGTAATAATCTACGGCGCATTTTTCCTTGTTGGTATGCTCCTCCAATCAATTAATCTGGCTGACCCAATAAGGGGAGAATACGAGAGCTGGTGGACCAGCGGAACCTTTAATATAAACTGCCATGTCCCTGGGTCCACTCCAGCACTACCACCAGCTCCGGTTGTTGCTCTACCCACAGCCACTGCTTTTATCCCACCAATGGCCCCAGCTGCTATGCCCATAATAATACCAATCGCGCAAACCTTTTCTGGCCCCGCAACTGTTATAACTTTTCCGTAGATTGATAATTTATTTTAAATTAAATTGTGTCTAAAAAAGCAAAATTTTTAACCCTCGCTTTGTTCTGCGGATGTTTCCTTGTTGCCAATCAGGCATCAGCCGCATCTGCTGTCAAACCCATTTATTCAATGGCTGTTTCTGGTAATATTACTCTAAACAAAACAGAGGGTTATGCTCGAATAATACTTACAGATGCTCAAGGAAAAGAATATTTGATATACGAGGCAAGCGGACCTTTTGATTCAGGTTCTTTTTCTTTTGAAAATACTTGTGAAGAGACATGTGTTTTAAATGGGATTGTGCCTAAAAAAGTTGATGTGGAAGTATTGGGCGCAGAAATCCATATTGACAAGCTCTTTATGATAGAAGATAGAACAGCCATGAATGCTCGGGTGCAGACAATGGGTATGCAGACATACAGAGAAGCATTGGGCCCTGTTCAAGAGGATATAAAAATCGCCAAGATTAATCAATATATAGAGAATAGCGGGATGAAATGGACAGCAGGAAAAACATCTGTATCTGGATATTCTTATGAACAAAAAAAGCATTTATTCATATCAGTCGAGGGGACCAACAACGAAACCCCAAACACTCAAGGAATTGAATACTACACAGGAGGAATTTTTGAAATGGCAGGAGCCAATGCCTCGCCAAAATCTGCATCCGCATCCGCATCTGCTCTGCCGAGCTCCTTTGATTGGAGAGACAGGCATGGGGAAAATTGGATGACGACAATAAAAAGTCAAGGGGAATGTGGTAGTTGTTGGATATTCGCTACTACTGCTGCGATAGAGGGGCTTACCAATCTCTATTTTAACAAACATATAAATATTGACTTATCTGAACAAGATGTTCTCTCTTGCTTATACCCGAATTATGATGGCTGCAATCTCGGGTCAACGCAATCTCACACAATCTCCTCAATGAATTATTTTGAAGCATTTGGTATAACGCAAGAGCGTTGTTTTCTTTATTCTGCAAAGGATCTGCCTTGCGAGAATAAATGCGGAAATTGGGAGGATTATCTGGTTACCAGCGACTATGGAGAGCGAGAAGATATGCTCAATAACGCAGATATTATAAAACGAAAATTAATAGAAAACGGCCCACTGTCTGTGAGTATTCCATATATGGGGCACGCTATGGCTTTAGTCGGCTATGAAACTGATCCCGATAATCCTACTACTGCACCTATATGGATTTACAAGAATAGTTGGGGGGAAAATCATGGAGAACAGGGTTATCTAAGAACAAGCTTTACAGGAGCAGAAATACATTCTATAGGAATTCCAATAAAAATCGCTGATAATCCAACTATTGAAATAAATTGTGTTGACAAAGATAATGACAATTACTGTAATTGGGGAATTTCTGAAGAAAAACCGTCAACTTGTCCTGCTTCATGCGGACCGAAAAAAGATTGCGATGATTCAAATTCTGATTTAGGCACATTCGACTCTAATTATAGCTGCATACCAATTGGCGTTATAGAAGGGGATGAGCTACCGCCTGTTGTCGGCAAAATACCGCAAACAAATATTTATATAAATGTGCCAATAGAATTATCGTTTCCTGTTTCTGACAATAAAAGAGTTGCCGGTTGCAAAATCATGGTAAAAACACCAAATTCAACAAGCTTTTATGAATTCGAGACAACAAATTTTTCTAAAGCGCCTTGTCTTGTTTGTTATGCTGTCGCAGAAAATGTCGTGCTAACTGAAATAAGCATAATAACGCCTACGCCGTATCAGATTTCTGTTTACGGACGATGCTGGGATGAGGCCGGAAATGTAAGCACAGGAGATATAACAGAAATTAATGTCCTATCATCAACAAATCCTCCCCCTATAATAGAACCCGAATTTTCAGTAGGAAAAATAACTCCGAGCACGGCGCAGTTAAATGTAAGAAAAAGATTCTCTACAATGGTTTCAGATGATGGCGAAGTTTTGGCTTGCGCTCTAAAAATTAATAATACGCCTGTTGAGTATATGAATTTTTCCGAGTCG
>JAHIFQ010000001.1 GCA_018900835.1 Patescibacteria group bacterium | reverse complement strand
ATTCCCAATTAATTTTCGTGCATAATAAATAGTGCACGTCCCCAATTACACGTCCCCAATTAACAATTAAAAATCTAAGAAGATGCGAGTGAATAAAATGGTACACGTCCCCAATTAAACCAATTAAGGCCAATTAAGTAAGGGGTAACCCTTGGGCAAGAAGTATAAAATTGTACTCGTCCCCAATTAACCAATTAAGTAAGGGGTAACCCTTGGGCAAGAAGAATAAAATGGTGCACGTCCCCAATTTATAAAATGGTGCACGTCCCCAATTTATGGGCAAGACAGAAGAGTGTAATAATAAATAGTACACGTCCCCAATTAACCCACGTCCCCAATTAACCAATTAACCCAATTAAATAACACGTCCCCAATTAAGTACACGTCCCCGATTAACCATCTAAAAAGAAGCGAGTGAATAAAATAGTAAGACGTCCCCCATTACCAAAAAAAGATGCGAAATGGAAAAAGAAAGAAAATAGTACATGTCCCCAACTAACACAGTTTCTATCCCAATTAGTTTTTTGTACAAAGCACAATGGTGGCATAGCTAGGACGAATATCTATGCTCGCACCTTGACCAGTTGAATCAGTCGTAAAGGCGTGTGTATGGCTCCCAGATGAAGATGTCTCGAGTGTACTAGCAGTAACAACACTCTTACTTATTCCTTCCGGATATCCTTCCGCATATGACCCCGCCCTCGTGGTGTGAGTATGGGCTCCCGATGAAGCCGTCGTCCCGGTGTGCGTATGTGCTGGCAATTCATTAGTTGTTAATGTTATTGTGTTACTACCTCCCGCAGTAGCATTATAACTGCTCCCCCCTACTAAAAATTTCCCGTCCAATGCAGTAAATCGCGTCCATCCAGTAGGGCAAGAGGCGTTAAACATAGCGATCATCCCACTAGGAACATTTGTCTTGCTCCAGTCTAGTGTAGTAGTCCCCGTTAAAGTTAAGCTACTATTCCAATCAGCTCCATTCCAAAAACGAGCATTCACATCCCCAGCTCCGGTTCCTTGACCCGCAGCTCTTAACCATGGCACTCCGCCTGTTAACACTAAAGTCACTAAAATTGCGACTGTTCCAACGCACATTCCGATTATAAGAGTATATAAAGTTTCTTTATTGAAAGTAATCTTCATTTTTTTTTAATATTACTTATTAAAACACATTAGTTATCGTGATAATAGATTAAGCTACCCTTGCCTCCAATTGTATCACTTTTTTCTCAAGTAAAGCAACTCTTTCTAATAAGGGTCGTTCTTGCGATTTTAACTCCTTTAAATCTTTCCTGATTTCTTTTAATTCTTTAGAGTGTTTTGTTATTACATCCTCGATATAAATAACTCTTCTTTCTAAGCTTGATAGTTTGTTCTTAATCTCGTTGCGGTCTTCTTTGGCTTTTTCAAAACCAAAATCCACTGCCTCAATGATAGTTTGGGCCTGCTCTTCCATAGCTTTGCATAATATCTTTTCAAAATCTTTCTTGGTTAGTAGATTATTTTCTTTTTTGTTCATGAATTTGAATGTTCAAGACCCGACCTTGCTTCAATAATAATAGCTGAATATTAAAATAATTGCGTATTCTCTTCTTTTATTCTATCTCTTTGCGCAAACCTGTCAATAATAACCTGTGGAGAAAGAAAAAATCGTTTAACCCCTGTGTGCCCTTGCCTCAAGAACCCCCACCCGCCTTTCCAAAGTTGCGAATTCGTCAACATCTACTTTTCTTTTCAGGGAATCCTTAATTAATTCAACATTTATTTTCACGATTTCCGTATCCTCTTTTATTGATGCTATCATTTCACCATGCGAATCAAGCCGTGTTGACATTGATTCTATCATTTCACTATGAGAATCAAGTTTCGCTATTATTGATCCGTGCTGTTCCCCTATGAGCCCAATTTTTTGGTCAACATCCTCCTTGAGCACGCTAATGTGCCTTTTTATTTCTTCTTGATGCTCTTTTAAGATAGTTTTGATGTTTTCCATAATATTGGAAAAATAAAGATGTTTATGAATTGTGTAGTCAAAAAAATATATTCTTATATTTTCTATCTTATCTCTTTATACAAACGCCTGTCAACAACAACCTGTGTAAAAGCCAAACTATTAAATACAAATTGACAAATTGGGGACGACTCAAATTGGGGACGTGTACTATTTTTAATCATCAAATTGAGGACCTGTACTATTTTTATTAATAATTTCTCTAATTTTATAATGATTATAGTTTCTCATAGTATACTATTATTGTATACTTAAAGGAATACAAATTGGGGACGTGTACTATTTTTACTATTTTTATTTATTATTTATTTGTATATGCCCTGGCGATGACCGATGCGAATTATCAAAATCATTAAAATTCTATGAGAAATTTCGTATAAAATTCTATAATCACCCACTCGTAAAGAATAGCAATTTTTTAAGTCACCGCTTAATTTTTTGCCGAGGAAAGGATTTTTTTGCAGGTCATACATGGCTGCCCAAATATGCGGACGATATGTAAAATCTATCTTATTTAAATCTTTTTGCGCTGCTCTGGAAATTTCTACTTTATACATGCTTCGGCCTTTTATTTGCTTTTTTCTGTAATACGAAACCATCTTTGAAAAGTAATTTTTCTAAAGAAACAGTACGGCCTTTCTTATAATCTTCTCTTGCCTTTTCTATGTTCTTTTTCCAGTTAGGAAAGATATTCATTACTTCTAAGGTTTCCTGCCAAGATTCAAAATCCTGGGCAGACATTATAACTGCTTTTGGCCTACCATTGTCGGTCAAGGTGTAAAACACTGATGGTCTTTGCACTTCTTTGGTAAGTTGAAAAATTCTTTTTCTGGCTTCAGAAATTGAAATAGTGGTTTTTGTGCTCATATATTTATTGATATTATTATATGTACACAATAGCGTACATGATATAACTTGTCAAGTGCAAAATTCGCCTGGGAGTGGCAAAACCCAAAAAGCGCTTAAGCGCTTTTTGGGTTTCAATTTGAGATAAATTCTTGGAGTTGTCCCGACCGATGAATGACTAATTTTTTAAGGTGTTTTAGTCAACACCTTATAGTTAAAAGCAGATATCTCGGCCTTGAACTATAGTCGACACTCTATCCTCTTAATCCTGTAAACAAGATTAAAAAGATAAAGATTGTGTGATCTACGCACAGCTTCCGCTACGCGTGCCTTGTTCATGTTTTCCCTCGTGTTTCCAGAGGCATGGACTATATCTTCATCCAACATTACTTGTTGGAGCCAACGTGTAGTCTCTACGGGGTCAAAGGAAATTTATATTTCATTGAAGGAAGAATATAAGGCGATACTATATCCAAAAATGTTTTAATCTCTTTTCTTGGAATATATAATCGATTACCTTTTCCGTCCCAATGTATACTAACTTTCATTCCAAAATTCTTCTTAAGAATTTTTGTCAACACTTCGTTTTCCTTTAAAGAAAAACAGTGTGTACTAATAGTAGGATTAGTCTTGTTTGATTTTACTCCTCCATCATCCATGAACCATACAGCTAAACTCAATGGAGACGTAAATATGCCTTCTATGTCTGGCGGAATAATCTTCTTTCTATCTTTATAGAATATCTCATGAAATCTCGTAATCTGAGGATGAGCAAGAGTACGGAATCGCCATGCACAATGTTGCCTTACATATTTTGGTGGATTCAAAGACCATTCTTTAAACTCACTATATAGCCAAGCGACATATCTCTTATGCCTCTCTGATTGCTCTATCTGTAGTCTGAAATTCTTATCCCCTATATTCTTAAAAAGACATCCATCTCCTAAAATTAGACCTATTAGTATGTTATTCTGAATTATAGATAAACTTAAGCTTTGCCTAAGCTCTCTCACTTCAGAACTATTCCATTTTAAGTTTCCTCGACTTCCCACGGTATTACCGCTTACTAATTATGTTTTTATTATAACATAATAGCAGGTCGGCTTCACCGTTACAGTTAGATTTTACTGTCACCTTACGGTTGACAGGTCGCCTTCTTTATTATTTAATCGGACGACTTCACCATTATCACTGGTCTTACCTTGAGCCCGCAGAAGCGGGACTTCGGATACTACCAGCTCTCTTGGTGTGACGGGCGAATGAAATGATATTAAATTTATCTTCCGTTCCTACCGTACGTGCGGATTTCCCGCATACGGCGGAGGCCTATTTATGCATTCCTTGTTTTAATTTCTTGATTTTTTCTAATCCCTTCTTATTAAGGTGTTCTTTTTTATTCACTATATTTAACACCTTACAAAAAATCTCGAAATCTCTTTTCTTCTGACTATGTAATGGATTTCTCTTAAATAGAGGAATAACTTTCTTGTTTAGTTCATCAATTTTCCTTATCTGGAATCGATAATTATTTCTTTGATTTTTGCGATATTCTTTTTGAAAATAGATATTGCCACACCCAAAGAATTTTTTAACTTCTTCAAGTAATGGTAATTCATCTTCTCTCATTTTTATCGCATAATAACACTCTACCCTAGGATTTTGTGTTATTTTTTCGCGTTTCCAAATATATACAAGAAACGTTCCTTCTCCATCAGTTAACCCAATTATATAATCTTTTGAAAGCATAGATAGGTTAAGTCCTTCCCCAGTACATAATAAATTATGTATTGAGTACTATGACTTAGCTGACTTCTTTATGGCTTATAACTTAATCTTACCATAAAGATCTCTCTGGGTCATTTATTATACTATTCCCCGCATCCCATTTAGCTCGTATTATTTTATCTTCCCTATGCTCACCACCCAGTCCATAGGTCGATAGAGCTTTTTATAAAATGGGCTACAGTTTGCCTCCAGGTCCTTCGCCAAATTCCTCACGAAACTTGACTACCTTTCAGCTACGCCTCATAGACGGTGATTTATGAGGGAGCAGATTTTAACTGCTTAATTTAATAAACTGCCAGACGCTTTACGATGTGAGTACAAGACCCAGGAACATATTCATCGCGACATAGCTGATTCGCGATTACTAGCGATTCCAGCTTCACGGGGGCGAGTTTCAGCCCCCGATCCGAACTGAGATTGGTTTTAGGGATTAGCTTGGCCTTGCGGCTTGGCAACCCTCTGTACCAACCATTGTATCACGTGTGCGGCCCAGGGCATCAAAGGGCCATGCTGACTTGGTGTCATCCCCGCCTTCCTCCACATAAGATGTGGCAGTCCTCTGTGACACTTGTAACACAGAGTAGGGGTTGCGCATGTTACCCCATTTAAGGGAGCACTTCAAAGCACATGCTGACAACAGCCATGCAGCACCTGTGCTAATGTCCTTGTGGGTAGGTCCGCTTTTCGGCGGACTTTCATTAGCATGTCAAGCCCTGGTAAGGTTCCTCGCTTATCGTCGAATTAAGCCACGTGATCCACCGCTTGTGTGGGTCCCCGTCTATTCCTTTAAGTTTCAGCCTTGCGGCTGTACTCCCCAGGCGGGACACTTAACGCGTTAGCTTCGCCACTGAAAGGGTCGACACTTCCAATAGCCAGTGTCCATAATTTACAGCGTGGAGTACGAGGGTATCTAATCCTCTTCCATGCCCACGCTTTCGTTTCTCAGCGTCAGGATCGCTCTAGTTGAATGCCTTCGCTTTTGGTGTTCCCCTCGATATCAACGGATTCCACCCCTACACCGAGGGTTCCATCAACCCCTAACGTCCTCTACCCTACTAGTTTTTTCTACTGCTCCAAGGTTGAGCCTCAGAGATTTGATAGAAAACACAATAAGGCGCCTACAAACGCTTTACGCCCAGTAAATCCGGATAACGCTCGGGGCTCACGTATTACCGCTGCTGCTGGCCTTAATTGATATAAATTATCAATGTGGACTATATCTTCACCCTATCAGACATATATCTAACAGGGGTTCGGCGTGTTATGGCAGTTTAAACCTGCCATCTCTTTGGTTTTATCCAAAGAAGTCTCTGGGGGGTCAACTTATAATGGAGGCAATTTATGGGAAAAACAATCCAAGATATATGGTCTTATTAAAAATAGAAATTTATCTCTACCTTTAGCACCTATATAGATTCTTGGATATCTTATACTTCTACACAAAGCATTATTGACAGACGCTTCGATTCCGAAATTTCGCAACAATGTTTCTTTTAATAAAGAAACATCTTCAAGCGAGAAACAATCTGTACATAGAGTGAAGGCATAATGGTCCCTGACTCTCCAATCTAGAGAGCCATCATCCATATACCAAACCGCCAAGCTTCTCGGCGATATCAATAAAGTTTTAATATCCCGAGGAATCTTCTTTTTTGGCGAGTAGAACAATCTATGCCACTTTGTCAATTTCTCTAAATGCTTCGTACTGAAGTACCACTGATTATTATCTCTTCGCTGTTTTGGTTCCAAATTACAGAGATTTTTTAATTGATTATACAACCAGAAGACATAATCCCCGTGTCTCGCCGATTGTTTAATCTGTAACCTCGTTCCATGAAATCCATTGAACTCCAGCGATCCATCGCCCAAAATACTGCCAAGAATAATTTCTTGCTGTTTTTTGGTGATAGAATCTTTGTGAGATAATCTCATTGCTTTTATTATAAGCGACTTCCCTGCTGATTGCCATAATGAATATGGGTTCCCAGCATATAAGCCGACTCACCTTCTTGGGCCAAGAAGGATTACACTTCAGGATTACTCCTGAAGGACGCACCAAAATGTACGTGATTAGCAGCCCCTTATTCCACTGGTACATTCACTCGTGCCTCGCTTCCACTCGGCACTCGTTCAATTTCTAATTTCTAATTTTTAATTTCTAATCAATGACCTAATGACTTAATGTTTAAAAATTAAATCATTAAAAATTCATTAAAAATTTTAAATTCAAAATTCAAAATTATGAGTGCTGAACAAAAGTGAGGCACGAATTATTCTCAGTTAAAAGAAGTTTACACCCCGCGGGGCTTCATCCTTCACGCGGCGTCGCCTCGTCAGCCTTTCGGCCATTGCGAAGGGTCCTTGACTGCTGCCTCCCGTAGGAGTAGGGTCCGTATCTCAATACCCTTGTTGGCGGTCGGGCTCTCACCCCGCCTACCCGTCATTGCCTTGGTGGGCTATTATCTCACCAACTAGCTGATGGGCCGCAGACCAATCACTAAGTGGAATCTTGCGAAACCTTTACCCTTTGATTGCTCGCAGGGACTATCAGGAATTAGTCCCGCTTTCGCGGGATTATGCCTGTCTTAGTGGAATGTATCCACGTGTTACTAACCCGTTTGCCACTGTCCCCCACCTATTGAACATAAACTTTCGTTTGGTTGCGCAAAGCGCAATGTTCGATAGGTGGGGGACCGTTTGACTTGCATGCCTTATCCACGCCGCTAGCGTTCATCCTGAGCCAGGATCAAACTCTCAAAAAAAATCCTTCGCGCGTCCTCGCGGACTCGCTCAGGGTACTCTGTTTTGTTTCTACTCAACTTCGTAAACACTCAGTTTCGCAGACAAAACAGGTATAGTCGGAACAACTCTAAAAATTTATCTTGCGTTTGCTATTTAGTTTTTAAAGAACCTGCGTATTCTTATACGCATATACAATTGTATCCATTTTCAAAAATATGTCAAGTGGTATAAAGTGATATAATAAATAAACGATTGTTAATTGATAATTAATTATCATTGATTATTGATTAATTGCTCCCCTACCCTATCAACTGCCACACTGTTTTGTTGGAAATAGAAGAGAGGGGAGTATAAAAAGCCAAAAACCAAAAACCACAACTCAAAATTAAATCATTAAAAATTCATTCAAAATTTTAAATTCAAAATTAAAAATTATTGCAGGTTCGTCCAGGATGCAAAACTAAAATAATAAATGATTAATATTAAATAAATTTATGTCTATGAAAAAAGATTTGGCAATTGCAATAGATTTAGGCGCTACAAATTTGCGAGCTGGAATTATTTCTAAAAATGGAAAAATTTTAAAACAGCTTAAAACACAAACTCCAAAAATTAAAAATCAACCGACCCTCTTATCTGAAACAATTATAGTTTTAATAAATTCTCTTTTGGAAAACTATGACAAAAAAAGAATTTTAGGCATAGGTGTTGTTGTCCCAAGTCCGATTGATTCCAAAAATGGAGAAATGGTAAATCCTCCAAATTTACCATATAAAAAAGTTCCAATTGTGAAGCCATTGGAAAAATATTTTTCAATTCCTGTAGCGCTTGCCAATGATTGCAACGCAGCAGTGCGGGCGGAAAAATATTTTGGAGCTGGAAAAAAATCAAAGAATTTTGTCTATCTCACGATTTCCAGTGGTATAGGCGCAGGCATTATTGCGGACAATCATCAATTGGCCGGATATAATGAAAGTGCTGGAGAAGTCGGACATTTCATAGTGGACACAGAATATGACCTTAATTGTTCGTGTGGAAAGGGTAGTGGCCATTGGGAAGCGTATTGCTCTGGAAGCGATATGCCGATTTTCTTTAAAATTTGGCTAAAATCCAAAAAAATTAAAAACAAGTATGCGGTCAAAACATCAAAGGACATTTTTGACTTGGCCGCAATCAAAGATAAAAATATTCTAAATTTCCTAAAGCAAATCGGGAAAATAAACGCCAGGGGGGTTTCTAATATAATTGTTGCCTATAATCCGGAAATAATTATTATGTCTGGGGCAGTTGTTTTAAATAACCATAACTTGATTATCCCTGAAATAAAAAAGAATGTTGATAAGTTTCTTACTCTCCCCAAAATCATAATCTCTCCTCTCAAAGAAAACGCCTGTCTTATTGGCGCAGCATCTCTTGTATTTTTTAAATAACCAATATTAAATTAGCCAACTTTTCTCTATCGCCAAAAATCTGCCGAGAAACGATCTCGGCAGATTTTATCCTGATTGAAACAATCGAAAGAATGACTAATAATAACTAAGGATGACCAAAGAATGGCTGTGGATAACTTTCCCCCAAAAATTACCCGCCTTGGGCGGGTTGTGAGATTCCCTATATCTGACGTGGCTTCCGGCGTTTTACGAAAATTACGAGGCCCGGCCTCGTAATTTTCGCACATCAGAGAATGGACTATTTTTATACTCCCAATTTTCTATTAAATCTGCGTATTTCTCTTGTAGCGCAACTACTACTACAATAGATTCTCGGGTCAGATGGCGTTGTCTCAAACATTTGATTACACCCCTCTCTTGCGCAAATTCTTTTCTCTCTTTTACGACAAAAATCAAAAATACCTTTCCTCCAATTCTCTTTAGAGATAGCACTCTGTTTTGCTTTATATTCTAAAGATTTATAGTAACTATGAGCCATGAAAGACATTAATAAAGCCCACCGCCGGAATCGAACCGACCTCTGCTGGTTACAAATCAGCTGCTCTACCAACTGAGCTAGGCGGGCGGGATTATCTCTGAATTATTTCTTGTCCATTTCTCCCCAGTAATCTTCTTTAAATTTTTGAGAGTGAGAAACCTTCCGCAAATAGTGGTCTGCTCTTCTTTCTCCCTTGAGAAATAAAATTTTTGTTTTAATCAACGCTTTTTTCATTAGCTTCTCTGTGCTGAATCCATTAGTTGAACCCAATCCGGCCATCTTTTTCCTGAATCGCTCTCTTAACGGCTCATGAGTGGCTGCTCCGCTCACCATAATCTCCGCAGTCCTTAGTTTGGGCCACTTGCGGATGATAATAAAAAACATTCCGCCGAAACTTATAACCAAAATTATTAGAGCTGCCAAATTAAGCATATTCTTTGCTTTATTATAGCTTAAATCTCAAAGCGCACAAACCTCGCCAAAATTATATTCTCCCCAATCTTGGCAATATTATCATTAATAAGGCCCTGAATCGTTTTTTCCGCATCCTTTACATATGGCTGTAAAAGCAGGCAATTTTCTTTTTTGAATTTCTCAAGCTTTCCTTCAATTATTTTTTCCATCATCTCTTTTGGCTTCTTCTCTTTTACCATCTGCTCCCTGTAAATCTCTTTTTCTTTCTCCACAACTTGCAAAGGAATGTCCTCCGTACTCAAGTAGAGTGGATTCATCGCCGCAACATGCAAAGCGATTTCATGAGCTAATTCCTGAAAATCCTTATTCCTTGCCACAAAATCGGTCTCGCACCTCAAATCAACCAACACGCCAATTTTTTTATTGGAATGAATATACGCTTCTATAATCCCTTGATTGGTTCCTCTCCCGCTTCTCTTGCTTGCCAATTCCTGCCCCCACTTGCGCAGGAGTTCTTTTGCTTTCTCCACATCTCGCCCCGCTTCTTCAAGCGCTTTCTTGCATAAGGCAAGAGACACGCCTGTTTCCTGACGAATTTTTTTAATCACTTCTATCATATTATTTTTCCTTATTATTTTCTAAAATGACTGATTTAACTTTTTCTAAAATATATTTTACTGAAGTTATAGCGTCATCATTTGCTGGAATCGGATAATCCACTTTTATCGGGTCAACATTCGTATCCGCAATCGCAATAATTTTAAGCCCTTTCATCTTTGCCTCTTTTATGGCCAAAGAATCTCGGCACATATCAAGCACAAACAAAACATCGGGCATCTTCGCCATATCTTTTATTCCACTGAACTTTATCGCCAAACGGCTCATGTCTTTATCAAGTTCAAGTTGTTCTTTTTTTGTGTATTTATCCAACTCTCCACTCGCCTTCTTTTGTTCAAGGTCTTTAAAATGCTCAATTCTCTTGCGAATTATTTTAAAATTCGTAAGGGTTCCGCCTATCCATCTTTGGACAACAAAAGGCAAACCGCACGCTTCTGCTGTATCCTGGACCAATTTTTTAGTCGGAATCTTGGTGCCAACCAAAAGAATGGTCTTTCCTTCTTTGGTAAGTTCCTTGATATAATCTAAGGCCTTGATAAGGAACGCCTTGGTTTGTTCAAGGTCAATAATATTAATATGGTCGCTTCCTTTAACGCCCAAAATATATGGCTTCATTTTGGGATGGCATTTGGAAATGCGATGACCGAAATAAACGCCAGCTTCGGCCATTTCATCAACGCTGATGCCATAATCTGTTTTTTTAGGTTTTGTAATTTCTTTTTCAGGCATAAATATGATTATAATAAATTAAAGTATCCCCAATATATCACTATCCAAAAATTAAATCAAGAGCTATTTGACAGAAATTTGATTTCTGCTAATATATCGTTATATGGCGAAGAAAGATATACATCCGAAATATTATCCAAAAACAAAAGTTCACTGTTCTTGTGGGAACTCTTTTGAAGTCGGCTCAACTCAAGAAAGCATTGATGTAGAGGTATGCTCTGGCTGCCATTCTTTTTATACTGGCAAGGATAAGGTGATTGACTCAATGGGACAAATTCAGAAATTCAAAAAGCGCGCTGCCAAGAAGGAAGATATGAAGAAAAAATAACTTTGTAAAAATACAAAAACTCCGCTTTAAGCGGTTTTTTGTGTTAAAATGATAAAACATGGAAAATTTAGAAAAACTTAAACAAGAATATGAGGCAATATTGGAACAACTCGCGCAGGCCGAGAAGTCCTTGGATTGGGAAGAGTTTGGTAAATTGAACAAACAAAAAGAAGCGTATGTTTCGCTCGTCAAAAAACAAGACGAATTAAAAAAGATTGACGACCAAATTATTGACGCTGAAAAAATACTCACAACTGAAAAAGATATTCAGATTGTTGCTTTAGCGCAGGAGGAAAAAGAAAATCTTTTGAAACAAAAACAAAAATTGGAAAAAGAAATTGGGAAAGGATTTAGAGAAATCAGCGGAGAAGGAGAAGACCCAAATGCGATTATTGTGGAAATTCGGGCTGGTACCGGCGGAGAAGAGGCATCTTTGTTCGCTTCCAATTTATTTTTTATGTATTCAAAATACGCTGAATCCAAAAACTGGGGAGTAATGCTCCTTGACCAACATAAAACAGGGCTCGGAGGATTCAAAGAAGTTATTTTCCAAATTAATGGAGACCAAGCATTTTCTAAAATGAAAAATGAGGCAGGCGTACATAGAGTTCAAAGGATTCCAACTACAGAAAAAATGGGAAGGATACACACATCTACCGCTTCTGTGGCGATATTGCCTAAGCCGAACAAATCCCAAATCCAAATCAAGCCAGATGAAATCCAAATAGATACTTACAAATCTTCTGGCGCAGGAGGACAAAATGTCAACAAAAGAGAAACAGCCATAAGAATTACCCATATACCTACCGGCTTAGTGGTTACTTCTCAAACAGAAAGAAACCAACTCCAAAACAAAGAAAACGCCCTGTCTATTCTCCAAGCCCGACTTTTAGAAAGACAAATCAAAGAACAGGCACAGAAACAGGGTTCTGATAGAAAAGGACAAATCGGACAGGCAATGCGGGCGGAGAAAATAAGGACATATAATTTTCCACAGAGCAGAATCACTGACCACAGAATCAAAAAAACCTGGCACAATTTAGAGCAGGTTATGGCAGGGGCTTTAGACGATATTGCCAGCGAATTAGAAATAAGTTCCTAAAAATATTTTTAAAACACTCCCTCTTCTATCCAATCCTCCCATTCAGAAGCATTATTCATCACTTGATTTCTATATGAATAGCCCCCAGCTGTTTGACAACGGCTGGTCATAACGCTTGTCCCGCATAGGTAGGCAGTCACAGCGCCTACTTCTTTTTGGAGTTTTTGGCTCCCAGCTCCCCAATCACTCAAATAAAGACCAGCTGCTAAAAAAGCATCTCTAACTCTCCACGGATTAGCTGTTCCACCAACAATATTTTCCACCCTCTTCTTATATCCCTTATCCGGGTTAGAGGGATTTAACCAAGTATTAGGCATAAACTGCGCAGGCCCCATTGCGCCTCCCCATTGGACCTTGCCTCCGCTTATAGAGCAGGAAATCGGCGTTGTGCCAATGTCCATTCCCAGTCCTTCGGTAATTTGTAAAAATGCGTCCCACTGACCTGAATGCATAACTTCTTTATATCCAATATCAGGATATCTGCAATACGAACGAGTAGAACAATTGCATTGTCCGACATTTTTCCCTATAGCTGATTCTGTCTGCATTAATCCCAACAAAAGAGCTGGCCTAACTCCGGTAATTGTCTCCACATATTTCGCTATTGCATAGGCCTCTTCATAGCTTGGCGCTTCTTCTTCTGAAACTTGGGCTAATTGAAAAATTCTTTTTCTTATTTCAGACGCTTTTACCTGGGTTTCTTTAATATATGCCTGATATAAATCCTCTCTGCCTTTTGTGGTTTGCAAGATGGACTCCTGTTCTTTTTGTAATTTCTGACTCTCTTGTTTCTGTAGAGTGCTCACCACAACTAACTGCTCAAGCTCCCCCTTTTCTTTGGTAAGCGCGCCCTCTTCAACTTCTAATTGAACCTTTAATGACCTAATATGCCCCAACAGCTCCTGATTTTTTATATTCAATGCTTCAAGCGCTGCCAACTCGTCAAAAAAATCAGATAATTCGTTTTCAGCAAGCATAATTTCCAAAAGAGAGCGCTGGTCCTGCTCATAAATTGTCCTCAACAGCTCTGCTAACTTTAATCTTGAGTCCTCTATCTGCGCTGTACTTACTCCGATGGATGCTTGAGTATCGCCAATCTGTAAATTAAGGTCTTTGACCATCAAATTACTTCTATAGATTTCATTATTCAGCCCACTGATTTTGTTCTTAAAAATAGAAATTTTATTCTGCAATGTCTTTGCCTCTTTTTGCGTTTCACCAACTTTATCCTCATAATATGAGCTTTGCGCCTGATAAAACTCCAAACATTTATTAAGCGTCTCTTGGCATTGTTCTTCTGACAAAGACCCACACCCGCCACTATCATCATCTAATAATGTTTGGCATGTTTTTACCAAATCCTCTGCTCCCAAAACAATAGATACCTGTCCAAGCAAAGGATTAATCCCGCTGAATATGGAAAATAAAAAAGACACCAAAAGTGCCCAACTCGCAACCTTAAAAATCCTATTTTTGTGATAAATAATCATCATACAATATTCTATCACAAAACGCCTTTATTGTCCCTTTTTTTTCTTGGCTTAATCCTTTTCTTTTGACTCTTTTTCAGGCGCTTGTTTTTCTCTCTTTTCTCCTTTTCCTTCCGCTTCTCCCTCTTCTATTTCGCTGTCTCCTTTTTTAACCATACCCTCTATCTCATCTATCTTTTCTTCAATCGGCTTTTCTAATTCTTCCTCAACATTAGTCGGAGCAGCCACCAAGACCAAAACCTCATCTGGGTCCTTCAAAACTTCAACACCATCTGGAACAACCAAGTCCCTTACAAAAATTTCTTTGCCTATAGCGTCAAGGGATCCAATATCAACCCTGATTTCATCAGGAATATTTGTCGGCAATGCTCTTATTTCTAATTCTGAAACTGTCTTAATAATCGTTCCTCCAAGCTTTTTGATTGCTGGCGATTCACCAACAAGCACAAGCTCAACAGCCACTTCAACTTTCTTTTCAAGGTCAGGCGCATAAAAATCAATATGAATTATTTTCCCGGAAACACCGTCTTTTTGAATATCGTGAACCAGAACAGGATGATTCTCTTTTTCCCCCTTTATTTTTAAATCAATTATGGCGTGTTCCCCTGCTTCAGCAAAAACCTTTTCAAACTCTTTTAAATTCAAAACAAGCGAAGCGTTTCCTATTTTAGGACCATAAGCAACAGCAGGCAAAAATCCCTGCTTGCGCAATCCTTCTACTTTCTCGCCTTTTATTTCCCGCAATTCTGCGGATAAAGAAATGGTATTTTTAGAAACCATATGCGCTTGCGCTAAACACGCTAACTACTGTTCTGTAAACAGGAGTCAATTCCACGAGAAAAACGATGATTACGACAATCATCGCTATTACTGTTAAAATGTCAATTATTTTTCTAATCATATTTTTGTGTGTTCTGAAATTGTAAAATAAATACTAACACAATTCAAAAAATAAATCAAATTATTTGAAGTAATTTGCTAATTCCACAACAGTTTGAGCCATTTTGAAAACCTCATTTTGGAAACCTCATTTTGAAAACCTGGTTTTGAAAACCTGGTTTCCAAAGTTATTATGATTGTTTTAAAATCATAAATATGGATAAATACAAGTAAGAACTATGGATAACTATGAACAAATATGCCTGTGGATAACTTTCCCCCAAAAATTACCCGCCCTGGGCGGGTTGCGAGAATCCTCAATACTGGCGTGGCTTCCGCCATTTTACGAAAATTACGAGGCCCGGCCTCGTAATCGTACGTAATCGTACTTAGCATCGTTTTGTTGAGATTTGGCTGAGATTCTGCCGAGAAATGATCTCGGCAGAATTTCGATAAATATTAGCCTGATTAACCAAAAAGCGCTGTAAGCGCTTTTTGGTTTGAGAAATTATCTATTCAAAATCTATTGAAAATTTTTATTCGCTTGATTCTGTGTCGCTTGAAGTTGGTACAGGTGCGCCATTCTTCTTTTTTAAACCCTTGCAGCATCCTTTTTTAACAAGGAGAACTGCTAGACCGACCACAACTAAACCAATTATAACCCAATATATTGTATTCATAGTTTTAAAAAATTAACTTGCATGTCGCGACCTTTTAGTGTTCATTCTTGGAAACTAAAACATTATGATATATTAGCTCTTGCTCTTGTTAGCGTCAAGTGGAGAACTTTTTGACCAAATCATACACATCGCCAGCTCCCATAATAACAACCACTTCGCCTCCTTTAATATTATTTTCAATAAATCTTTTCGCTTCTAAAAAATCAGCAAGATAAAAAATTTCCTTATTTTCTACCCGCTCCTTTATCGCTTCTGCTAATTTCAGAGAATCCACTTTTTGTTTAATCTCTCCCTCCTCCCTGCCAGCAACATCATATATAGGAAGTATTATTATTTTCTTCGCCTCTGATTTGGAAAACACCTCAACCAATTTATCAAACAAATAATATGTCCGTTGATATTGATGTGGCTGGAATACTGCCCAAATTTCCTTTTCCGGCCATTTTTCTCTGACAGAGGCAAATGTTGCGGTGATTTCCGTGGGATGATGGGCATAATCAGAAACAAGAGTAAATCCCCTTTCTCCCAGACCTATTTCATAAATTTGAAATCTACGCCAAGCCCCATTGTAATCAGCAAGCGCGCCTAAAGATACTTCATCCGCTATTCCAAGCGCCCTCCCAACCATCAAAGCTCCAAGAGCGTTAGAAATATTGTGTTTGCCCGGAATTTTTAAAATTTCCCTAATAGCAAAAGATTCTTCCATTTCTAAATAATAAGGGACAATATTCAAATCTCTGTCGCTTAGCGTTTCTTCGATTTTTCTGGCATTTTCGTCGTCATAATTTATTATTAAAGTTCCGCTTTCTGGCAAATGATTAACGAAATCACGAAAAGCCCTAAAAATATTTTCTAAATTGCCAAAATAATCAAGGTGCTCCTCCTCAATATTGGTGAGCACAATTATATTTGGCCAGTAATTAAGAAATGACGCCTGATATTCGTCTGCCTCAATCACAAGAAATTTAAATTCTGAATTTTGAATTTTGAATTTTGAATTTTCTAACCCATCTTCTGGTATGCCGCCCAATCTAAAATTACTATTGCCGAATTCTTTTAATTTAGTTCCTAAGATTACTGTGGGGTTAAATCCGGCTTTGATAATAATTAAAGCAATCATTGCCGAGGTAGTACTTTTTCCATGACTTCCAGAAATCGCAATAATAAAATAATCTTTGCTTAATTTACCCAACGCCTGTGGATAACTGAATAATTCTATATTCTTTTTTCTGGCCTCCATAAATTCTGGGTTGTCTTCTCGCACTGCTGGGCTATAAACAACTAAATCCATGCCTCGCAAAATGTTCTGGGTTTTATGCTGGCCGATAAAAACCTTAACCCCTTTTTTCTCCAGCATTTCCGTAATTTCTGAAGAAACCAAATCAGAGCCGGAAACATCCGCTCCTTTCGCAAGATAATACTGGGCAAGCGCAGAAATTCCTATTCCGCCGATTCCGATAAAATGTATTTTCATTATGCAATACGAATTAATAACTAACTATTATCTCCGACTTCTCCAAGCGATATTGATTCTAATATTATGTATTCCGCGCCATTTCGCTTTAAATCGCTTTCCATTACTTCAATAGAATTGACCTCAAAGCTCAAATCCAATTCCTCGTTTATTTCCGGCCTTTCTCCTAACGCCCTAAATTCAAATGCTTTAATTCTGGCAAGAGTGATGTGCGGGTGAAAAGAATGATTCTCGTTCTCTTTGTACTGATAGCTCGGCAAATTAAAAAGATTATTTTCTAAATCCAGTTGGAGCTTTGCCATTTTTTCGTTTTTTTCCATTTCAACCCAAACCATTCTGGGCGGAAATTTTTTGGGCGGACCGTAACAAATTTTTTTCAATTTAATATTCGCTGGATTATGCGAAACGCAAACGCGTTTTATTGTCTCAATTGTCTCCACGAGTTGATTCTCATCCAAATTGCCCAAAAAACTCAATGTAATATGTAAATTATCCCTGCTAACCCATTTGGCAGGAATCTTGTATTCTTTTTCAAACTCCAATAATCTGTCCTTAATCTTTTCTGGAAAATTAATAGCAATAAAAACTCTATGCAGCATATTCCTTTAAATTATCACAAAAAAATCAAAAAAAGAAGCCCTGCCGACTGGATAAGAAATCCAGACAGCAGGGTTCGTGCATCTTGCCAGTTCTCATATTGAGGAGACCTATGTCCCCTTTTCCCAACAATCACGACAGCGGGCCTCGTATGACTCTAATCCGCCGACTTGAATAGTTGGGCTGTTGACAGGCGCTGGCTTGTTGTCAATCAATCTTTGGGTGCGAGTGGCAGCACCGATTCTTTTGCACTTCATGCAAACAGCGCTTAAGGTGACTACTTCGTCAGCCAATGCCATAAGATATGGCATTGGTCCAAAGGGTTCGCCTGCGAAGGTCTGGTTCAGACCAGCCACAATGACCCGCTTGCCCATAGTAACTAGCTCTTCACAGAGAGCTATGAGTTTTTCCGAGAAAAACTGTCCCTCATCAAACGCAATAACATCAGCTTCTCGGAAGGCAGTGCGACCGACGATAGACGAAATAGTTTCTGCGGTCTCTGCCCCGGGCTCCAAATCGTGGGCCGAGAATTCCCTGCCATTGCAAGTGTTGATGGTTCCTGGCTTTCTGCGCGTATCGGTCGTTGGCTTGAAAACGAGACAATCCAAACCAGCGATTTTCGCGCGTTCTAGCCGAATAATCAATTCCTCGGTTTTTCCGCTGAACATACATCCTGCGATAACCTCCAATTGTTTATTCCCTCTTACTTCGCGAATCATTTCCACCACTCCTTCTCTAGATTGTGAAACAGCTGTCCCAAAAAGGGCTGGATTTCTTTTTTCTGTTTTCTTTTTACCTGATTATAAGAAATTGTCAAAAAACAGATATCAACATATTGACAAATGAAAGAAACAGGGGTATTATGAAAATTCAACGTAGTACCTCCTTCCTCGGGAGCGTCATGGTAGTTTCGTATGCATTTCGTCGTTCCCGGGAAGGAGACATGAAACAGCTCTCTAAAAACAAACTCTCCTGCACTGGAGTCAGCCACTCCAGTGCCGGACATCCGCAAGGGCCTGCGCCACAACCACCATCTCTTTGAGATGGATAGGACGGATGCAGGCCCGCCCTTTTTTATAACCCCTTGAGGGTTTCTTTTTTTTTCTAAATTGACCCTTGTGTAACTTGGAATTATACTGAAATCACTGACGATATTCTATTTTATTTATTATGTATATTATTGAAGTGATACCATTAGTGAAAATCGCTTATTGCGATTCCCAAGTCCTTACCTATTTTTTTAGCCAAGAGCTAAAAATCGGTTCTTTGGTTTCAGTGCCCTTGAGTAAGGCAGAGATTAAGGCAATAGTAAAAACCGTTGAGCCGATAGAAAATATAAAAATGAAACTCAAAAAAAATTATTTCAAACTCAAGCCTATTTCAAAAATAATTTCACAAGAACCGATTATCCACAAACCGCAAATGGAATTATGCCAATGGTTGTCTGATTATTACATCTCCCCAATAGGTATTGTGCTGAAACTATTTATCCCCAAAGCGATTCTTAGGAGAAAAAAGCTTTTTACCCAAGAAGTTTCATCCACAGGACCAACCCACAAGGAACAAGTCCAATCTTTCCGCCCTATTCTATTAAACTCTCCTGAAAGAATCCAAAATTATATTCAAGAAATTAAAATCGCAATTAAAAATAATCAATCTGTCCTATTTTTGGTTCCTGAAATAAATAGAATCAACAAATATCTTTTGTTTCTGGAAAAAATTTCAAAAAACATAAAAGTTTTCCACAGCGAGCTCAAGACATCTGAAGAAACAAAATGCTGGCAAAATGTTCAACAAAACAAAATTGATATTATAATAGGCACAAGAAATTCTTTGTTCCTGCCTTTCTCTAATCTTGGATTAATAATTGTTGACGAAGAGGAAAATGAGAATTATAAATCCTGGGACCAGCATCCAAAATATCACACCCGAACCGTGGCATTGAAATTGGCAGAAATTTTTAAAGCAAAAATAGTTCTTGGGAGCCAACTTCCTTCTCTTGACTCTTTTTATAGAGCTAAAATCGGAGAATACGAATCATTTCAGCCGGCGAGCGACCAACAATCGTCTATCCGGAATATTAATATCGTGGATATGAAAGAAGAGGTGAGAAAAGCAAATTATTCAATTTTCAGCGAAGAACTTCAAGAAAAACTTATTAGCGTGATTTCTAAGAACAAAAAGGTTATTATATTTGTCGGCCGCAAGGGACTGGCAACTGCAATTTTATGCCGAGATTGCGGTCATATAATTAAGTGCCAGGAATGCGATACGCCAATGGTATATCACAAGGGCCCTGGCTTGAAGAGCGGTTTATTGATTTGCCATTACTGCGGAAAGACAATGACCCCGCCTTCTGTGTGTCCAAAATGCAATGGCTGGAGGATAAAATATCTTGGAACTGGCACGCAAAAAGTAATGGAAGGGCTTGAAAAAATAGAAGAAATAAAAGCGAAAGCCGTTATTATAGACAGCGACATTGCGCCTGATAGAAAAGGGCAGGAGCAGATATCGCAGGACTTCCAGATGGGAAAGTACAATACTTTGATAGGGACTCAACTTCTGTTTTCTTTAGGAATTAAAAAAGAAGCGGATTTGGGCGTTGTTATCTTGGCTGACCCGCTGTTCAATTTTCCAGAATACCGGTCTCCAGAACGCCTAATGCAGATATTTTTCAAGGTTTCCTGCTTGGCAAAAGAAATGCTCATCCAAACATACAATCCTGATTTTTACCTATTTGATTTTTTGAGAAAAAATGATTTTAATGGATTTCTTGAAGCAGAGCTAAATCATCGTAAGCCATTTCTCTATCCCCCGTTTTCAGAAATTATAAAACTTAGTTTCTCTCATAAGGATAACGCAATTGCAAAAAAAGAAGCGCTTGATTTCAAAAGAAAAATCCAGAAGCCCCTGCCAAATTTAAAAATACTCGGTCCAGCTCCGGCCTTGGTGTCAAAAGTCAAAAATAAATACTTCTGGCACCTTGTGGTGAAAATAAAGGGTGATGGGTCAGAAACAAAGAAAACAATTCAAAAATTGATAGGGCCTGATTGGTCAATAGATGTCGAACCACAGATATTGCTTTAAGTTTAGCTAAAAAAACAAAAACCCCGCATTGAGTTTATTGAAACGCGGGATTTTATTTGTTAGGGTCTGACCCTAACTTTTCTAAAGAAGTTTGAAATCATTGATAACCAACCCAAATTTATAGCCCAAAAATTGGGCCGCTTTTCTACATTGAACCATTCTGTATGTAAAAATCTCAAAATATTCCATAACTGGCACAAAAGAGGTGTCTATCTCTAATGTTAATATAATCTTTTTATTTTTCTTATCCACCTCAAATTTATTATTCGTAGCGGCAAAATTGACCCTGTTGTGAATATCCCTCGCAATCTGATTTTTATTTTTTTCAGTTACTCTGCTCCGTCTCACATCCGATTTATCCGCTATCATCCCAACTGCAGCAACAGCATTCACAATCCGGGCCCGATAATTGTCGTGGGTGGCAATGGCTTGCATAATAGTTGCTAATTCATTGGCAGGCATTCTGTCCTGAAATATACTGTGGAACATTAGGGCTCCCCAATATTCATGATTTTTTCTATCTAAAACATTGCCTATATCATGCGCATAAGAAGCAATGGATGTTAGCTCCTGGTCTTTTTCCGATAATCCGATTTCCTTTGCCAAATATCGCGCCCTTTCTGACACAAGATTACAATGGTCGATTCCGTGGTCTGTATAATGGTAAATGCTCAAAAATTCTGTACTCCTCTTTATATACTCATCAATCTGGGGGTCTGCCTTAACATCCTCAAGCGTAATATTTTTCTTCATATTTTTATTAATCTGTTAATCTCTGATTATTTATTCTAACTTTTATGCTCTTTTTTGGCAAACATAAAATTGACAGCAAACGATTTTTGGTTAAGAATAAGATTATTACAATCTACGACCGGTCTTTAACAAATAAACAGCGATAAACTGGAGGTGAATATGAAGCTAAAGAAGGCAATGCTTTGGGGAGTGGCTGTTGCAGCCATTTCCTACATTGTGATTGGGGCTCTGCGAGTATCCAATGACATATGGGAACCCATTCTCGAAATCATTGGACTGAAAAACACTATACTGAAGTGGTCTGTTGCTTGCGCCTTGACACTGGCAGCTCTGGCTGCTATTGGTTATGTAATTATGCTCTCCCATCCATTCAGAGCCATAATGTATAAGATCCTCAGGATCAAAACAAGGCAGGCAAAAGGCGTAGTCCTGGTTGAGTGGGGAAGCAATCGGTTTCTGGGCTGGCTAACAGGCGTGACTCAAATTGATGAGGAAATTCTCTACATTGTGCTCGTGCCTTCTGCTCCGCTCCCTATTTCTGGACAATTGATGTTGGTTCCACTCTCCAATATAACCTTCATCAACCTATCTATACCAGCACACTTGGCCATACTGACATCCATGGGGTTCGGAGATTTCCCAGAAAAGCTTGATAGTTCTCCTTGTCCTCTCTCAAACAACAATCAGCATCGTGGCAAAAAGTCACAAACAGCGCCGCCCGGATGACTCTGGGTGGCGCCTCTTTTTATGAAATAATCAGATAACTAAACCCATTAGTCCCCCGAGTAAGCAAATAATACCAAAAATAACGGCAAACTTAACAAAGCTTATTCTTGAAGAAATATTTAACAAAATTTTCAAACTTGCCAGCCCGACCAAAAAGCTTATTGGCAAGGCAATCCAGCCGTTTATTAAAATCGCGGGGTTTTTAAGGAAAATATATCCAGACGAAGCCAATACAACTGGAGCTGACATCATATATGATAATTTCAAAATATCAAAAGGGGATTTCTTGCCCAAAGATAAGGCAAAAATCGTGGAAGCAGAACGAGAAAATCCCGGGATGACTGCCAAGCCCTGAAAAATACCAGCAACCAAGGCGAGCTTATTGCCTGCTATCCCAACTTCTTCCCTGCGTTTGTTGAAAAAAGCAGTAAACAACAAACCAAAGCCAGTGATGAATAAAAGGCCAGTTCCCAAAACCACTTTGCTGACAAAATTATACAAAACAAATCCAATAGCTAAAGAAACCAAAGTTGCGATTGTCAAAAACTTTAATAATTCCTTATTCTTCAATAATAAAACTTCTTTCCAGTCCTTCCAAAAATACACCATAACTGCTAAAAAAGTTCCCAAATGCAAAAATAAAGCAATATCAACAGGGTTGATGCCCTTCACAAGGAATTGGCTTGCCAAAGCCACTACTCCTTCGCTGGAAATGGGAATCCACTCAAATATCCCTTGCATAAAACCCAATAAGATATAAACAATCATTTTTTAATTCTATCAAAAAACCGTCCCGAGCGAAAGCTCGGGACGGTTTTTTCTACCAATAAAAATTGTTGTTTAAATATTTTCTAGATACAATTTTATTCTGTCACGGTCTTCATTTTCTTTTTTGCCTTTGAAATATATTTCCAAAAAACAGAAAGAAAGGGGTTCTGCGTGGTATGCGTAAATAATTCTAAGCTTAGTCGAGCCCTTCAAATACCTGCAAAACAATCTCGCTTTTACAATAGCGCATTGATTATTTTTAGTGATAACATTGAAATGCTTGCCATTCCCCAAAGGCACTATGGCTATTACGCGCTTAAATACTTCTAAATCACCAGGAAGCGATTTATATTTTTTCGCTAATTGATTAAATTCTTTAGAGAATTCCGGAAGCTCATTAAAGCTCATCTTCGTAATTTCTTACTGAATAACGCTCATCCCGATAAAACACGCTTTCGTAAGAAAGAGGCTGTCCCTCCTCGCCCGCCTTCCAAGGAATATCTCCATGAGAATAATCCTCCAGCTCTTTTGCGTTTTTATCCGAAAGTCGCGCTAAAACATCATCAATATGCCCTATTTCCCGAGCGGAAAGGATATTGAGATTCGGACGCTTAAGAGGCAAATACTTTTTCTGGTCATATTTAAAATATCGGCTCTTTACCGGCTCTATCTCTCCATCTTTCTGCATTTTCTTCATAATCGCCCCTAATTCAACAGATGTTGGACCATGATAATTTTTAATAAATGTTGCGCCCATCAAATTCTCTTCAAATTTTTCGTAATAATCAAAATCAATAAAATAGAGCAGTTTGTGGAGCACGGCTTCGCCGACATTCGGCTTGCTCCCTATTTTCCCCAACACATATAATAGGACTTGTTTAAATTTTTCTAAATTTTTTCTCGTTACTCTAATTTCAAGATTGCCAGTTGACTTCTTTTTTTTCAATGTATTTTCTAAAATAATTTTCGGATTCGGCGACTTGCAAGATAAAAAATTCTCGAAAGAGATGCCAAAAATAGCAGCCAATTTTTTAGCTTCTGAAATAGTCAGGTCTCTTTCTCCTTTTTCTATTTGGACATATGTGGGTCGAGAGATGTTTAGCTCCGATGCCAAAAATTCCTGCGTAAAATTGCCCTTTTTTCTCAATTGTTGAATAAATTTTGAAAACATAAAAGTATTATTTCATTACCAATTATTCAATCTTAATTTATGTAAAATTATTTGTCAATAGCAATGTAAATAAATTATACACACATAATTATTAAAAAATCGTCCCGCGCCGAGCACGGCGAGGGACGATTTTTTGACACCTTTCTTGCGCAGTATTTTAGATTCTTTTACTTAACTGCGTAATTCGTGGCAGCGAATTCATACTGACCAACAAATATTTTTTTGAAAGGCATAAGCGAGTTAATTTCATAAAACACCAACATTGCTTCGCGATATTCATTCTCGTCTACGCTCCGGTACGAAAGCGGAGCAACGCCATTAGAAATCAATAATGCGTTAGCCATTAGACGCGCTGTTCGTTTATTGCCATCTTCAAATGGTTGAATATAGCTAATTCCAACAAGAGCGAGCAGTGCTTTGGCATAAGCTGTATTCGCTTTTGAGATGACCCTTGAAAGATTTTCCACTGCTTCCTCAAAGTGTATGTGTTGCCTTCAATTTTTGATGATTTCCATGCAAGCTCAATAATCAATCTCTCCAGTTCTTTCTTTTGAATAACTGCAGATATATTTTTCGTCCGCTTCTTGTATTCCGCTGTTGCAGTATTAAGGGCTTTCAATTCATTCTCATTGAATATGTTCGCAGGCACATCTGGAAATAGTTCGAAATTATATCGGTTTAAGCCAAATCTTTTGTCCGGCTCTACAGTGCAATATTCTCTTGCATCAATAGGAAAAAATAAGCGGCCTTTGGCGCTTGCTTCGTAAATTGTAGACGGCCCAGAACCAGAGACAACAAGAAGTCCAGATTCCGCCATATCAGAAAGCGCTCGCTTAATAGTGACAAGAGAAATCTTATCGCCAATTTCTGTTATTTTTGTATAAATAGCAGAAGACGACAATGCTCCATTTTTAAGGATTGTTAAAAGTATTTCTGATTGTCTTTGGCTCATTTCCATGTCTTTCGTATCAATTATGCGTGTTTATCGTATCATTTTGATACGATAAACACAATTTTACATTTTTATTATATCCAACACCAAACCAATAATTAGCGCAATTATGGATGTTATGAAAATAAACATTGAGTTCCAGCGTGCTTTAGAGGTTAATGTTGTTTCCACAAGATAACATAATGCTTCTGTTTTTTCTTTATTGATATCTTTGGCATCTTGCACTGCTTTTATCAATTGCAAATCCTCAACCAATTGAGCTCTCTTCTTCTCTATGCTGTACCTGTGTCCAAAATAAATAATAAAACCGACTGTCCCGACATACCAAGCCACTTTAATCCACAGTGGGTCAAAATAAGTTAAAACAATCACTGCCCTGTAAGACAGGGTGGCAATTATTCCTGACCAAAAGAAAAGTATTCGCAATGGCATTGGATTGGTTTTTATCATATATTAATTATACCATTATATCAAAAATTGGTTATGCCTCTTTTCTATTTCACTTGGAGAAATCTTTTTTAATTCTTGGGCTATTATTTTAGACGCTTCTCTTAACTCTTCATCTATATTAAGCGCTTTCTCGTTTATATAAAACGCCATGTCATTTATTGCTATAAGCTTTAGGCCAGTTAAAGAACGCAACCTGGATAATGCCACATATCCCATTCCCTCAACAAAACATTTGGAAAGGTCAATTTCTGCAGCATCCAAGTTCATTCCTTGGCTTTTATGCACTGTTATGGCCCATGCTAATCGCAATGGCAACTGATTTACTCTGGCTATTATTTTCCCCTCTTCGTCAATTGTCCAGCTGGCTAATTTCGCAGTAATTTTTTCGCCATAAATGGTTTTAACAACCGGCAGTCCTTCAATATCAAAATTAACCACCATGCCCTGCGTTCCATTTACATACCCAACTTCAAAATTATTTTTTAAAAACATCACCCGCGCTCCTTTTTTTAACGCTAAACGCTCTGGCGCCAAACACCCCCTTTTTAATGTGTCTATAACCTCTCGTTTTCCTGTGGCAGTCATATGGTAAACAAACTCTTTGCTCACAATCTTTTCCAACTCAATACTGTTTACCTGGTCAACATCAATGTTGTGGGTATATAATTTCGTAGGTATTCCCAAAAGGTCTTTTTGTTGAGACCTTTTCATTAATATCTTTTTGGATTCTTCAATATTGTTGCTTCTAATATGATTTAACAAAGCAAATAAATCCTTGTCTTTGTGCCTGTGCTGTTCTTCCAAATAACAAATTTTCATATCCATATTTTTCCACGCCCTTGCTTCAACCACAAATTTTTCCTTACCGCTTTTGTTTATCGGCGGAAGTTGAAAAAGGTCTCCAGAGCAAACAACCTGCATTCCTCCAAATGGCATAAAACTTCCCTTAAACTGCCGACAAGCATGGTCCACTGCGTCAAACTGGTCTGCTGTGAGCATTGAAACCTCATCAATAATCAAAACTTTAGTATTCTTGTAATGTTTTCTTAAGTATGGCTTTCTCATTAACTTTTTAATATCGCTTTTTGTAAGAGTTCCTTTTATTCCAAGCCCAGACCACGAATGCAAAGTTGTCCCGTTCATATGGGTCGCGGCAATCCCTGTGCTGGCTGTAACTGCCACTGATTGGTCATTCTCTTTTAAATAATCAATATACTTATTCAATAAAAAAGTTTTCCCGCTTCCCGGCGGGCCAGTTAAGAATACATTGTATCCCATTTTCATTGTGTTCAACGATTCCTCCTGTGTCATATTTTTATTCCATTCCATAATACCAAAAAATCGCTCAAAAAGCGATTTTTTGGACTTATCTTATCTAGCGCCCGCCGCTATCATTTCAATCAACTGTTAATAACTCTTGTTTGACATCTTATTCTATGCTATAGTGTAAATGGTGTTTGGAGGGCATTGGCCCTGTCACGGCTATATTCAAGCTGTAACCAAGCGCCACCAAAAAATACCGCAAAACGGTATTTTTTGGTTGATTTAATCATTTTCCGGGTCCCCGCTGTGTAAAATCCTCTTGCTCGTCTCTTTATTAATGCCCCAAAATGGAATTATGCTCCAAAAATGCTTCTCCCCACCTAATGTTTGCTTAATAATAACTTTTACTCTCACATTATTTATGACTGCAATGAATTCGTAATAAATTACATCTTTCATAACTCGCTCCCATCTACTATTCGTCTTTTGAGATTCAAACCTTCTTATCTGCCAAACGCCTTGTAGTGTATGTGACTCTTCTAAAACCTTGGGAGCCAAATCTATAAGTTTAAATCTCGAATATTGATCTTTGCGCGGCCTGGCCTGCCTGTTTGATTTAAATTTAAGATGTTTTAGTCCCTTTGTGTTAAATGCGATATTGACCTTAAAATAAGGACAATAAACTACCCCTATCTCTTGATAAAATCTTTCGGCTTCATTTTTGATCCTCAAAAAATCTTCTTCGTCTTTAAAATTAAATTTCCCCATATTAATGATTTAGTAATTGAGCGTAATCTCGCCTGCCACTATTTTATTTATCAAATAGGCAACGGCAACCCTATATCCCTGCAAATATTCCTCAAACCATTGTTCGCCTGCCAGTGCGGATTTTCTTTGGAATATCTTATCTGTTCTAAACAAATATCTCTGCATAGGGGCTTTTGGTTAATTTCGTCAACATCCTCTTGTGTGACTACTGTTCCTGTTGAAAGAGATGTTAACTCTCCAAATGTGACGCTATGCGTCAGACAATCTATTTTATCGTTTCCATTATTTGTCCGATTAAAATTAATCATAAAAAGCACCACTATAATAAATGGAATAATCAGAAATACTGGACCCGGACTACTTATTTTTTCAACAATTGGAGGACTCATAACTAATAATGCATTTTAATTTCAAACCAACCCTGCCACCATTTTTCACATCCCTACAATCCAGAAAATGACTTGACAAGCATCATGCGTTTGATAATATGATAGCATCACTACGAAAAAGACCCTGGTGCGGTTCCGTCCACATTGGGGGCTTTTTCATTTCTCGTATTCAAAATAGATATCTGGTCATTGATATAGGATATTTTAGCCCCAGTCCTTTTCAGAAGTATTGAGCATTTTCCCTTGGGCGCTGGAGATAATATGCCTAATAACTTGTTTTTCTCATATAAAAATTTTACTAGACCCGCATAATCGCCATCGCTGCTTACTATTAACGCATTATAAAAATTATGCTCATAATAATCTCTGACTACTTGCAAAACTAAATCCGCATCACAATTCCCCTTTGGTTTCCCGACTCCGTCATAAACAACTTCCTTAAACACAATGGTAAATCCGCACTCTTGAAGATATGTATAAATGCTCTTGTGTTTAGGAATCAGACCTATGAAAATATATGCTTTCTTGACAGAATATTTCTCAGATAACCATCTTCTGAATCTTTTATAATCAATTGACCAACCGAGATCTTTGACCGCTTCATATAAATTAGCTCCATCTATATAGGCAAAATTGTTTTCTGTTTTCAGCATATTTTCATTCTATCAAAAAATAGATATGCTGACCACATTTTAATTTTACACACAAAAACAAAATCTTCTAAAATTGAAAGATTTCGCTTTGTCTCATATTAAAATTATTTTGTATTCAAGGATTAAAATCCGCCGTACAGTGTTTGAATCCCGGCAACATCTCCAGTATTTAGGTCTCTCTTCCCGACATCTCCGTAATTGGAATAACCATACATTGTTTCTTCGACACAGACTGTTTCATATAGATCAGCCAAGCCGACACCGTGCCCCAACTCATGAGTAGCTATGTTTTGCAAATCCATTACTACAGAATCAATGGTGGCATCTCCCCAAATAAAGTCAGTATCAAACAAAATATCAAATTCAACTATTTTTCTAGCACTGGGTCTCCCTCTGAAATATCCCCACGTTATTGTTACTGCGATGACTCCGTCTTCCGGATAATCTCCGAATAACAACTCGTTCCTACCGTCAGGAGCATCGCTGTCCCAACTTGAGTTATGATCTATTTCATAACCTCCAAAAAGGTCAGCGCTTGTGTGATTGTCCCATTCTTCTGCCCCCGAAAACATGGCATTAGCCACAAATCCTTCTGTTAATCCGTCTGGATTATCAGGGTCTATGACATAATCCACTGGCAGATCTTGCCACTTGGCCCCCAAGAAGGCATAACACGCTGTGGTTGGATCTTCTGGTTCGTCTTTATCGTTTTTGCAATCTGCGCAGCTAGGATTCTCTCCGAGGTCTTTCTCGCAAACTCCGTCATTGTCACAGAATCCTCCATATCCTTTCTTATAGTGAATAAAAACAACTCTTTCTAATCCTGGCGGTGATAAAACCAAGTGGTCGCCTGTTTTTTCTATCACCGGAGAGTTGTCTGCTTTTGCTTTTTCCTTTGCATGGTCTGCTACTGGAATTAACTTGCCTGCTCCAGCTATGCCGGAAATACTTAAAATCATTACTGCGACAAAAACTCCTAAAGTTATTTTTTTCATTTTTAATAATCTTACAAAATTATTGGTCTCGACCTTTCTGGTTTCATTATATCAAATTAATTGGTGCCTGAATTAATTGGAATTAATTGGTGCCTGGCACTATTTTTCTTTATCGGGATCAGGGTTTTTAGGGACTTCCAAAATGAAGAAGATTTATAAAGGATAATTTTATCTCTCAAGCAACCTCTCTCGGTCAGGGGTTGTTCTCAACAAAGCGGAACAGTGGAACGGTATTTTATAAAAAAACAGAGTCGTCCCCATTTTCTTCTTTTTCTGTATCTATATTTCTCGGCCGTTCAATTCTCGGCCGAATTTTGTTTTCATAAAACACAAGAACATTTTCAGAGATGATAGGATTTCATTCTCGTCCCGATCATGAAAAAGAACATGGTTTTGCCACCAATGCGGGAACTCATATGTTGCGAACTCCGGCCTAATTGCCTCAAATCTTAAAAAACCGACCCAGAAAGCTCTTTCAAAGAAAATTTCAACAACTCTAAAATGTTCTTCCGCTTCCTTTTTGGATAATTTTTCTTCTTGAGATAAAAATTCTTTATAAGAAGGCAAAATTTCTTTTTCCACCTGTCGCTTAAACGGCTTTTGGCGTCTTCCCATTTCTTTCAGCATCGCCGTATAACCGTCATAAGACATTTCGCTACCTCCGACGATAACTTTCGGCATACGGCTATCACTTAGCTTTTCGGGGCTGGATTCTTTTTTTATTTCTGCTGCCACCATCTGCTGCGGAGATTTACCGCCTAACGACCGGTGAGGAAAGACATTCCACGCATCAGTGCTGACTCTCAAAATTTCATCAAATTCTTTAGTTTTGATATCAGTAATAACTTTAATATCTTTAAAACAGTGAAAAAACTTTTTTTGAAAATTATTACTGGCCTCGCTCGCTGAATCGCCATAATCATTAAAAATCCAGCCTTTCACCTGAGCGACGCTCAAGACACCGCTAAGTTTATACTGGGCTATAATCTTTTGCAGTCTTTCTCCTACATCTTTTTCGGCTAATTTTTTAAACATAAATAATGGAATGGAAAAATAAAATTGACACCAATTTTCCAATTTTCACTCGCCATAGGGAACCACTTAGTAGAGATGTCCTTAATCAAAAATTATACTGGTGGGCGAAAATAAATTACAAAGATTATCTACGTGCCTATAATGCGATAATCATTTAAAATTTAATTTTAAAAGTGGGGTTTTCCATTGCTCCCCAGTCACCTCCTTCGTTTCCACCAATGTCTTGTAAATCCTTGCCAACAGAGTAGATTATTTTTCTTTCAGCCGAATATTTTATTAATTCTCCATCAAAGGGGTCTTTGGGAATTTCAGAAAAATATTTGGGGATAAGCTCATTTAAATTAGTGGGTAGTCCTCCTGTTTCCGCCTGATAGGCCTTAAACGCCATTAAAATTTGCGTCCCCCTCACAGAAAAATCTTCTAAACATCTCCTTTTAAAAGCACCATCGAAGCTCGCCATCATAATATCGCGCAATAATTTACCTATCACATTTTCAGTAAATAATATTTTTATTCCCGAATAAGGCGTGGCCTCAGTTTCAGAAAAAATCATTTCATTATAATAGTTTTTTCTTGCATTATTAACTAAATTACGAAAATGCTCAACAAAAAATCTTTGAGTTTGGTTTGGCTTATAAAGATAATTTAACCGAACAAAAAGCGGTGAAATGGGTAATCCTTCCATCCCTACTTCTTCTAATGCTTCATCAGGAATTTTACCATCAAAATATGCATCAATTTTTAATTTTGCATTAGCAAAAGCCGCATACTCCATCTTCCATTTTCCTACTAAGCCCTCCTTATTCTCTTCAAACTGTTTAAGCTCATCTATGTAATTTTTTAATATCTCTGACGAAAGGGTAGCGTCGGATATTAACTCCCTTAATTTTTCTAACCCACTATTTTTTACAGACATGCCTAACAAATAAGGAATCAACGATGACCTAGGGCTGTCTTGCAATATCTGCCCCATTTTAATTGTTTTAACGAGTAAATCGAACGCTTCCTCTTCTTCTCCTTGAACGAAAAGATAATTAGCTTTAATTAAGTTCAAATTGACCATATCTCTAATCCCTCTCATGCCAAAAATACTAGTATTATAGCTAATGCTTTTTGGGTCTTGCCACTCCAGCTCTTGAAAATAAGGAAGCGCCACTGCTTTCTCGAAATATCTGAAAGTTTCCTTATTATTTTCTATTAATTCTTGCGCAAACTCCGGATCCCATTGCTCTCCTGTAGCCATTCTCTCAAAAAGATCGCCCTTCCCTTCGGGCAAATAAAATTTTTCGCCAATTTCTTTAAAATAATAAAATGAATTTTCTTCTAGTGGAATTTCTACTCTTAAAAGCCACAAATCGCTATCATCAATGGGAGGAATGTCTCTGCCCCAAAATATATTAAAAAAGGAAATGCTTATTCCCAACCCGATAATCCCTATTCCTAAAAGCCCGGGCAAAATATATTTTATTTTCCGCCTTTTTAGTGATTCTTGACAAGGAATCGTGGCCTTAATTTTTTTCAGATTTTTATAAATTAAAAACGCATAGATTATCACAAAAGGCAAAATAAACAGTTGGATCAAATAGCCCATTACCTCATTTATTTGATATTCTATATGCTTATTCGCTGATCCGAAATAAATTAAAGAAAAGACCAAAAACAATCCTGCCCCAATTATCAGTCCTAAAATCAAAAATCTCCATAATATTTTCCAGAACTTTCCCCGAACTAAGCATTTACTTCTAAACAAGGCGCCGGATCCTTTTCCCCCCTCAGAAACCAAAACAAAGACAGATAGGCTAAACCATATCAAAAAAAGGACTCCTGGAACCAAAAAGAGTAAAAATCCTCCGGAGATAATCAAAATGAACAAAAGATATACCCATATGTATGAAAAAAATATCTTCCATCCTTTCTGATAAGATTCTTTTATCCCTGTATCGTCTTTAATACTAAAGATTAAGGAAGGCCATGCCAAAAACCAAAGAAAAGCGGAGCCAAAGAAGGAGATTGCTCCCACTCCCGAAAACCAAATAGTGTATATTATATCTGTCTTTTCTAAAAAATAAATTAAAATATCAAGAAATAATAAAAATCCTACTGGAATTATTAATATGCCTAATAAGGTTCTGATTCTTTTTTTATAAATCTTCCAGCTTTCTTTTAGGAGATAAAAGATACCCTGGAGATATTCTTCTCTTGGGATTCTATCCTGGTAAGAATTCCCTTGACTAGGAGGGGCGTAATAAAATTTTTGCTCTTCCATATTTTTTTATTATACCAAAATTATGCCAAAAATGCTTAAAAAGCGACTATAATTGGTACCTGGCACTATTTTACTTCTCCCCCATTGTTTTAAAAACCAGACCTGACCCAATTTTTTTCTTCGGAAATGTCCCTGCCTTACTCGTCCTGATTATCCACACTAAAACTATTGACAAAATATAATAGGTTGCTATACTTTAAATAGAATCACGACGAGAAGGCACTTCTCTGGGTTTCGTCCCTTAGCAGTGCTTTTTCATTTCTGATACTCTAACTTTACCCTAAGGTTATCCATAAAAATAATTTTCTCTTTTGCGGCTCGAGTCAATAAAATAGAACAATTTTTATGGCTTGGACTTAATACTTTTGCCAGTTTCTCCTTATTATACAAATATTTAACTAAACAATAAAAATCCCCATCGCTTGTCACGATTACAGCTTTATCATATTTATCAAAATCAATCATGGCCCGCAAAACTAAATCCGCATCGACATTACCCTTTACAGCTCCATCTTTATTTTTGAGGACTGGCTTAAAAACCAACAGATATCCATATTCCTGAAGAGATCTATACATATCTTGATTCTCGGGTAAGTATCCTATAAAAAGATACGCTTTCGATACTCCATATTTTTCTTTAAGATATATCTTAAATTTCCTGAAATCTAATTTCCAGCCCAATTCCAAGATACCCAAATTGAGATTCTGGCTATCTATAAAAGCGTAGTTGTTTAATTCTTTTCTCATCACTCCGCATTATACCAAAAAATCGTTCAAAAAGCGATTTTTTGGACTTATCCATTGCGCAACACGCCTTCTCCCCCATTGTTTTCAAATATTTTCAAAATATCTCCAAAAACCAGCCCTGCCACCATTTTCACTCCATTTTTTTGGTCAAGCATTTTTTCCGCAATGTATAAAACTTATTAATCCTTTAACATCATATAGGCATACAAAATTTTATTATCGGTAATATTGGAACGACTCTATCTCCAGTTTGAATAGCTATGCCCCTATATTTGCACGTTGTAGCAAAAAGAGTATATTCATCAGCCATATCTTCGTTATTCCATACAAATCTTACTATGCCCAGCAATGATAAACATATTAGAATAAGTATTATTATTGAAACTATTATTAAAACTTTTGACATATCTTTATAAGATTACTTATATATTAATTTTATCCTATAT